>JASIBJ010000089.1 GCA_030045215.1 Streptosporangiaceae bacterium
ACCACCTGGTCACCGACATCATCGACCGCGTCCCCGGCCTCGGCGGCCGCGCCGCCGGCCTGCGCCAGCGGATGACCGACGCCCGCACCCGGGCCCGCGCCTGGACCCGCGAACACGGCGAAGACATGCCCCAAGTCCGGGACTGGAAATGGGGCACCACCCACACCAGCCAGGCCAGCACCAGCCAGCCATGACCCCGGTCCTGGTCGTCAACGCCGGGTCCACCAGCCTCAAACTCAGCATGCTCGACAAGGCCGGCACCCTGCTCAGCACGCGTGAACTCGACCCCTGGTACGGCAGCCCCGACGATCCCGAGTTCGCCGCATTCCTCGCCGATACAGGGAGCGACGTCATGGTCGGCCATCGGGTGGTGCACGGCGGCAGCCGGTTCGCCTCCGCGGTCCTGATCGACGACTCGGTGATCTCGTCGATCCGCGAACTCACGGACCTAGCGCCGCTGCACCAGCCACGGGCGCTCGCCGGGATCGAGGCCGTGCGCCGGGCGTTGCCGGACGTCCCGGCCGTCGCGTGCTTCGACACCGCGTTCCACGCGCATCTCCCTGAGGCCGCTGCGACCTACGCGCTGCCGGCCGAGTGGAACCGCAGGTTCGGGCTGCGCCGGTACGGCTTTCACGGCTTGTCGCACGCCTACGCCGGCCGCCGGGCCGCGCAGCTTCTGGGCCGTGATCAGGCCGGCCTGCGGATCGTCACCTGTCATCTTGGCGGCGGGGCCTCGCTGGCCGCGATCCAGGGCGGCCGGAGCGTCGACACCACGATGGGTTTCACTCCGCTGGAGGGCCTGGTCATGGCCACCCGCAGCGGCAGCGTCGACCCTGGACTGCTGATGTGGCTATTGCAGCGAACTGACCTGAAGATCGACGATGTCTCGCGCGGCCTGGAGCAGGCGTCCGGACTGGCCGGCCTGACCGGCGGAACCGGCGACATGCGTGAGGTCCTGGCCGCGGCGGAGACGGGCTCGGCCACGGCCCGGCTGGCCATCGAGGTCTACCTGCACCGCCTCCGCCGCGAGATCGCCGCGATGGCCGCCGCCATGAACGGCATGGACGCGCTGGTGTTCACGGGCGGGGTCGGGGAGCACGCGCCGTGGCTGCGGGCCGTGGCCGCCGACGGCCTCGGCTTCCTCGGCGTTCAGCTTGACCAGCACCGCAACCGCGCGACCGCCGACGCCGAGATCGGCGACCCGGCGGCTCCGGTCAGGGTGCTCGTGGTAACCGCGCGCGAAGACCTAGAGGTCGCGCGCCAGGTCCGCGAGGTAGTCGGGTCTCATTAATCTGTCTGCTGTACCGACAGATCTGATAATCTGTCGTCTGTAACGACAGAAATGAGGGCAGCCTACCGTGAAGGTCTACGGCATCGCGGAGATCGCGCGCGCACTGGAAACCGATCCCGGCCTCGTCGGAAAGTGGCGCGAGCGGTACAAGCTCCCGGCCCCCGACGCCGAACTCGCTACCGGCCCGGTCTGGCTCGCGGACACGATCGAGCCGCTGCTTGAGGCAGGCGGGCCAAAGCCCCTGGCCCCAGGCCAGCGACTGCGCACGTTCCAGGTCACCGCCCGCATGACCGCCGGGCCCTACCCGAGCCTGACCAACGAGCGGCGGTCCCACTTCCAGGCAGCCATCGCCGCCACCCACCGCACCAGCGACGTCAACGCGCCGACGGTGCAGTGGGACATGCTGGATGAGGCCACGGTCATGATCGAGTGCGAGGCTCATGAGCCGTCAGCCGCGGCCGAAACCGTCCGTTCGGTCATCAGGCGGAGCGCGGAGTTCGTCGCGCACATCGGCGTCCGCGACATCGAGATACTCAGCGTCTCGGCGGCCGGCTAACGCGGGCGGTCATGTTCTGGTTGCCGAGCAAACGCGGGCGGCCCTGCCCGAAGGCAGGGCCGCCCGCCGATGCCGGCTAACTGCCGGGAGTCGGGGTGGTGGTGAGAACGATGCCGGTCGGCTCCTCACCATCGCCGGAATTAGGCTCCTGGCCATAGCCGACGTTGAAGCTGCCCACCAGACCGTCGGTGGCCGTATCGAAAACCGTAACGATGCCTGACGTGAGCCCGCCCACCCACAGCTGGCTGCCGTCGGGCGTCAGGGCCAGGCTGACCGGGTCACCGGCGTCAGAAATCGTGTCGGTGACCGTGTCGGACGCCGTGCTGATCACCGAGATGGCGTCGGAGTCGCCGTCGGCCACGTAGAGCGTGCTGCCGTTGGACGAGAGGACCAGCTGCCACGGCAACTGGCCGACCTGGATCGTGTCGGTGACGGAGTTGGCGGCGGCGCTGATGACGTCCACCCGGCCCTGGACGGTGTTGGTCACGTAGACCGTGCTGCCGTCCGGGGAGACCGCGACGCCCTCCGGATTGCCGAGCCCGTGGATCACGGCGACTACCTGAAGCGTGGCGGTGTTGATGACCCAAAGGCCTTCGCCTGTGGTCACGTACGCGGTGGCCCCGGAGGGCGAGAACGCGATATCCCGCGGATCGGCCGGCAGGTGCAATCTCGCTGTCACCTTGAGGGTGGCGGCCGAGATGACGCTGATCCCGCCCAGCGAGGGCAGTCCGGTCTGCGGTCCCGTGTCGGCGACCCACACCTGGCTGCCGTCGGGGGTCACAGCCAGGTCCTCGGGGTCAAAGCCCACCTGGATGAGGGTCTCGGCGGGGTTCTCGTAGTTGTCCACGTCGAGCGTCGCGGAGTCGATTACCGCGACCGTGTCATTGCCGGTGTCGGCGAAGTACAGCGTGTTGCCATACATCGCGACGCCCTCGTCGGTAGAGGAGTAGTTGAAGTCGCTAATACCGCCTGCCACCTCCGGGTCGCCCACGTTGTACTGCTGGACGAGGTCGCAGTTGGCGGTGTTGACGGCATCGAAGGCCTGGTAGCCAGCGACCGCGATATAGGCGGCCCCGGCCGGCCCGCCGCAGCTAGCCGCGGCCAGCCGAGCCCTGGCCGAAGCCGCATGGCTGCCAGCGACCGAGTGATGCGTGGCGAGAGCCGTGGCCGTGCCGGCGGCGGCGAGCACGATGGCCGCCGCCCCCGCTGTGATCACGCGCCGGCTGGCCCAGGCCGGACGGGAGCTCGATGATTCGCGCGGTGCCATTTGATCACACCTCCACTGCCGCAGAGCGGGTTGCTGCGTGTCGCACCGGCTTGGAACCAGGTGGCTGGCTTGGCACGGTCTGGTTCGCTCCTGGGAATGGCGGGAGCTGGAATCTGATCACTTCTTCTTCGGCCCGCTCAAGTTGCCGTTTCGTGTCTGGCAACCGTGGGAAGCGCCCGAACGGGAACGTGCCAAGCGCCGAGGTAAAGTCGCCGACGGTCTGGCGGCGCCAGGCGGTGATGTTGGGATTGACCACGCCGGTGACCAGCTCGAGCAGCCGGGTGACCGAGGTGTGATCGAAGGTGTCGTGACAGACGAAGCCGCCCACCGTCCACGGCGACACGATGGTGCACGGGACGCGGAAGCCCAGGCCTATCGGCCCCGGCGCGTGCTTCTCCGTGTACGCAGACGCGGTGATGTACTCTCCGGCCGTGCCAGCCGGCGCGGTTGGCGGGAGCACGTGATCGAAGTAGCCGTCGTTCTCGTCGTAGATGAGGATGAAGACCGTCTTGGCCCAGACATCGGGATTGCACGCGATCGCGTCGAGCTTGCTCTTGACGAAGTCGGCGCCCGCCGCCGGCATGAAGTCAGGGTGCTCGGACTGGTAAGAGGTCGGCAGGATGTACGACACGGTCGGCAGCCGGTCATGGATGGCGTCGTACTCGAACTGACCGGCCTGGTAGAACTTCATCGCGCCCTGATACAGCGGCGACGACACCGACGCGTTCTGGTACTGGTCGAAGTACTCCAGCACGTTGAAGCCGTAGTTGTCGACCTCCTGGTACACCTTCCAGGACACCCCGGCTGCGGTCAGCAGCTCGGGATAGGTCGTCCACGAGTATCCCTCGGTTGGTACCTCGTTGCCGTAGATCGGCCCGCCGTTGGTCCCCGCTGGGTCGATCTGGCCGGTCATGAGGTACAGCCGGTTGGGCCAGGTCGGTCCCAGCACCGAGCAGTGGTAGCCATCG
>JASIBJ010000090.1 GCA_030045215.1 Streptosporangiaceae bacterium
ACCGGCCAAGAAGGGACCACCGCATGATCCCCGCATGGGTCCTGGACACTTTTGCCGCGATTATGCTCGCGGTCGCGGCGGTGAGCGCCGTCAGGCTGGCCGCGGCCCGGCCGTGGCAGCAGGGGACGCAGGCGATCCTGGCCGACACTGACATCTCGCACCTGGTGATGGCCGTCGCGATGGCGGGCATGCTGGTCGCGAGCCTGCAGACCCTGCCGAACGGCGCGTGGGCGGTCGTATTCGCGGCGCTGACAGCCTGGTTCGCCTACCGGGTAATCCGGGACGCCCAGGCCAGCGGCGTCCGCGCGCTGGCGGGCGGGCACTGCGCTCCGCACCTCATCCACGCCGCGGCCATGCTGTACATGTTCGTGGCCTTCACGGCACCCGCGGCGCACCCGTCGGGCGGCATGGGTGGCATGGCCGGCGGCATGAGCGGCATGGGAACCCTGCAGGTGCCGTTCCTGGCCTTCGCGTTCGCGCTGCTGCTGATCGGCTACACCATCTGGGATCTCGACCAGCTCTCCGGCCCCGGTGCCAGCGGGCACTACAGCCTGGCAGCCGCCCGTACAGCGCCAGCGGTCGCCGTCCTCGTTGCGGCCCCGGGCGGTCCAGGCACGGTCGCGGTGTCCCTGTCTGCCACCGGCTCGGCCGGATCCGCCGCGGCGTCCGATCACCATCCCTCCGACGCGAGCGCAGCTGCCTTCCCCGTCGGCCAGGGTGTCCTGGCCCCGTGGGTCGCAACCACCTCCCGGATCGCGATGGGCGTCACCATGGCGTTCATGCTGCTGATCATGATCTAGGTGGACGACTAGGTCAGGGCTTGAGCACGTAGCGGCCGCGCACGCCGCCGCCCTTGGCCATGACCCGGTGCGCGTCGGCGACGTGGTCCAGCCGCACCACCGCGTGCACTCGGGCTGACAGTTTGCCGGACGCAGCGCGGGCGAGCAGGCCAGCCAGCCGGGGACCATCGGGCCGCGCCACCACGACATTTACATTGATCCCGCGCTGGGCGGGCAGCTTGGCGCTCGGCTGCATGCCCGGGAATGTCCCGCCGTCCCGCACCAAAGCCAGCGCCTGTTCCTGCATCGCCGCTCCGTCGGCGACCGCATCCCAGCCGAGCTCGGCGTGCATGGTGAACTCGGCGCCGAGGCTGCGGACGAAGTCTTCGTCCTCAGCTCTAGCCAGACCGGTCACCCGCCAGCCGCGGTTTTGCGCGAGCGCGGCGACGTACCCGCCGACCGCGCCGGCTGCCCCGGTCACCAGCAGGCTGTTGCCGTCGGCAGCCGCGTCGCCGAGTAGGTCGAGGATCTGGGCGGCGGCAAGCCCGTTGAGCGGTCCGCCACTGGCCCTGGGGTGGACCTAGCCATCGGCACCCGCCACCCGCATCCCCTGAAAGTCAGACCATCAGCGCAGGCGGGCGCTGGCGCGACCTTCACCCATGGCGAACTCGTGGAAGGTCCACGCGGCGAGCGTCGCCGGACGGTCTCAGGTTTCGCTGAGCTTTTCGGCGGCGGCACGGCCGGCGTTGGCCGTGCGGCGGAGGAATCCGGCGAGGAGTTCCAGCTCACTGTCGTCGTAATCTGCACAGATCTCGTCCATCGCGGCGTTCATCCCGGAGTCAACAAGGTAGAGGCGGAGGATCTCCGCACCTCGGCCGCGAGCAGCCTGGACGACGACACCGCGGCGGTCGGCGGGGTCGCGGCTGCGCTCGATCCAGCCGCCGCGTTCGAGCCGGTCAAGGATGCCGGTCACGGTGGCTGGGTGCAGCCCCGCACGCCGGGCCAGGGCGCTCGGGCTGAGCGGGCCGTAACGCGTAATGAGGTCGAGGCACCCCAGGTCAGTTGCCTTGAGGTCGAGGCGCAAGCCGACGCTGTGGTTGAGCAGCGACAGCTGGGCGCCCACGTCGCGCAGTGCGTCCTTGACCGTGCGGTAGAGGCGCCCGCGGCGCGGCGCCGAACCGGACTCGGAAGATGATATCGAATCCATATGATATGCTTTCCGTATCGTATGAAGAACAGAACCAATGTAGCGGAGGTGCGGGCCTCCCCTCCACAGCTGCGAAGGAGAACCGATGAAGGCAACGAGCGCTGATCAGAACCTCCAGTCGAGCAGGCACACCCGCCCCGCCGGCGAGGTCGACTTCACCTTCATGTACGCCGCACATGACGCCTTCCGCCGGGACATGCGGCGTCTGGTCGCTGCCGCCGATGCCGGTCACAGCGCCGATCCTGCCGTCCGCGCCGGGTGGGCGACCTTCCAGAACCAGCTGCACCTCCACCACACCGCTGAGGACAAGTGGCTCTGGCCGGCAGTGCGGGCCGAGGTCACCAGGCCGGATGAGATGTCCGTGCTCGACGCGATGGAAGCAGAACACCTTCACCTCGAACCGCTGCTTTCCCAGGTGGACGCCGCCCTGGCCGCCAGCGATCTGGCGGGTCTGGCCGAAGGCGCCAGCGCCCTGGCCACAGCACTCACCGCGCACGTGGAACACGAAGAGCACTACGCCTTGCCCCTGGTTGAGGCGCACCTAGGCGCCCAAGGCTGGGCCGCGTTCGGGAGAGCAGCCGGGAAAAGCGCGGGCCTGAAAGGAGCCGCCGAGCTGTTCCCCTGGATGCTCGACGGCGCCCCGCCGGTTACCAGCAAGCGGCTGCTGAACATGCTCCCGCCCCCAGCCCGGCTCCTCTATAGGGCACTGTGGCTACCCCGCTATGCCCGGACCCCCCGCTGGGTCACCGCGGCAATCTGAACCAGACCGAGCGAAGAGGGCAAACTCAATGAAACTCACCATCCTTGGCGCGACCGGCGCAACCGGAACATGCCTCACCGAGCAGGCACTAGCGGCCGGCCATGACGTCACAGCCATCGTCCGTGACCCAGCCCGTCTGTCCATCCTGGCACACCCGCGGCTGCGGGCCGTCACCGCCGACGTCATGGACCCGGCCTCGATCACCGCCGCCCTGGAAGGCGCGGCCGGCGTCATCACCGCGATAGGCCCGCACGGTACCGGCCCCACCACGGTCATCCAGGACAGCGTGCGAAGCATCATCCAGGCCATGGAGAAGACCGGTATCCGCCGGCTCCTCGAGGTCAGTGGATCTGTAGTCGCCGACGATGGCGAAAGCCCTTACCTGCGCTACCTACTGAAGCCGCTGGCCCGGCGGACCTTCCTCCGCCACGTCTGTGCCGACATGCGCGCAGGAGAGGACCATATCCGGCAGAGCAACCTGGATTGGACGATCGTCCGCCCACCCGCGCTGACCGGCAAGCCAGCGAGGGGGGCCTACCGCATCGGTGTCGACCGCAGCATGCCGCACGCTTTCAGCATCCCCCGCGCCGACCTGGCCGCCTGCATGCTTACCCTGCTCGACGACCCGATGACCCTTCGAAAGAACATATTCGTCGCCAGCTGACGACGTGCGGCTCAGGTCGGCGTTGAAGGCAGCTCCGGCCGGTTCTTGGTGGATCCTCCGGAACGCTGGCCCGAGGGCTCAGACCTCGATTGCCCGGTACTCCACACCAAGGCCGCTGAGGAACCCGAGCAGGTCCTTGGTGCCGATGAAGATCGTTGCCCGGTTGTCCCCCGGGTGGAACGTGAGGGTCTCTTTCTCGAGCATCTCGGTGTCGAACAACAGCGACACCTGGCGGTGGTCGGGGTCGATAAGACCGAACGGCGAGACCACTCCCGGCTCGAGTCCGAGTGCGGCCGAGAGCTGCTCCGGGGACCCCAACGACAACCGGCTCTCGGCGAGCTTCGTCCGCAGCCTGCTCAGGTCGAGATCCTTCTGGTCATCCATGATCAACAGGTACCGGGCC
>JASIBJ010000091.1 GCA_030045215.1 Streptosporangiaceae bacterium
CGAGCGACACCGGGCTCGGCAGGGTCACGGCGCTGCCAGCGCCGACCAAGTTATCGGCGAGCAGCCAGGATGGTATGCACAGGAAAACCGCGAGCAGTAACGCCGACCCGCAGTGCCTACGCAGCAGGCCTCCGGCCTTAAGGATGACCGGGTTTCTACCGCCTCGTTCCGTTCCCGGTGGTCCGGGAATTGCCGCGGCCTGGGCCGCAGCTCCTTCACCGTGCAACCCCGTCTCCGGCTGCGGCAGCCTGCGCCCGATTCCGAAATAGGATCGCCCAGTCCAAGGCATAGTTCCCTCCCGCTCGCACCATAGAGGCATGCGCGAATGCTGGCTAGCCGGCAACGTGGACCCCATCGCGCTGTGCGTACTCGCCTTGTGCCGAACGCTCCGAGCAATCGCTGGCGGTGGTGATCGCTGGGGAGAACTCGAAGATGGGAAGAATGGCGAGTCCTGGCCGGTCTCAGTCAGCAAAGTGGTCAAGCTGCCCCACGGCGCGCTTCCTGTCCTGACTAGCGATTTACCCTCCTGACAGGTCACGTCGCGGACCGAGTGAAGCCGACTTTCTATCTCCCAGTGGGCTCGGACCCAGGCCGCCAGGGTGGCGGCATCGCGGCCAGCTGACTAGCACCCGCCACCGGAACGTTCGCCGCGCGATCACCTTCGAATCGTGATCAGTCACCACAACCATCTGCCTGACGCCCGCCAGATCGATCCCGGCGATCGCATTCGTCACTGGCGCCAGAACCCGCAACCGCTCCAGCAGAGCGTTGCGGTTGCGGTCACCGCGGGACACGCCACTACCGTTACCCGTGAACGTCCTCCTGCTTGCGTGGCGCGGAGGCTAAGCGGGAGCGGGCGGGAGGTGCGGTGTCTCGCTCAGTGCTGGAGTGCGACCGGACAGCCCAGGACACGGGCGGCTAGGCCCAGGGCTTCCACGCGGATACCTTCGACGTGTCCTACTGTCGGGAACAGCGATTGAAGCTCCCATGAACCCTTTGGTTGTCGCCGCGATCATCGCAGCTGGTGTCAGCGTTTTAACGCTTGTCGGCACGCTGCTGGTGCAGATCTACGGCATCGGCCGGACTAAGGCAGACACCGCCGAGAACCTTAGGGCGCAGTTCGCCGAACAGCGCCAGCAGCTGGACAAGACGCTCAACGAGCAGCGCACGCAGGCGCTGAACGAGCGCTTCGCCACGGCGGCTGCCATGCTTGGTGATGACAGGCCGACGGCCGTCCGGCTCGCTGGGGCATACGCGATGGCAGGGCTAGCTGATGACTGGCCCGGTAACCGGCAGGCCTGCGTTGACGTCCTGTGCGGCTTCCTGCGCCTACCTCATTTGGCTGAGCCCGGTGATAGTGCGACCTCCGGGGATCAGCTCGCCTTTCGCGCCAGCCGCGAGGTTCGCCACACCGTTATCCGAGAAATCACTCGCCACCTGCGCAAGGGCGCGCCGACTTCCTGGGAAGGCCTGAGTTTCGACTTTACCGGAGCCGTGTTCGATGGCGGTGACTTTTCGGGTGCAGTGTTCTCGGGCGGTACAGCGACCTTTCGAGATGCGGTCTTTGCCAGCGGCCATGTCAGCTTCCGCGACGCGGTCGTCACCGGCGGCACCGTCGACTTCTTCGGAGCGACGTTCTCCGGTGCTGAGGTCAACTTCAGCCATGCAGTCTTCTCCGGCGGAGAAGTCAGCTTCGTGGACGCGATATTCTCCGGCGGCAAGGTCTGGTTCATTAACAGCAAGTTCTACGGCGCCGAAGTCAGCTTCCTCGGCGCGCACTTCTCCGGAGCCAAGCTCGACTTCGGATCCGCGAGCTTCACCCGTGGCACGATCAATCTCTGCGCGACTTATTCCGGCAGCGATGTCGACTTCGCGATGGCGTCGCTGGGCACGGTGATCAGAGTTGACCATGCGCTCTTCTCCGCGGGCATGATCAGCTTCGACTACACCGACTTCGACGGCAGTACGACCAAGTTCGGGGGTGCCGTATTCAAAGGCGCCACGCTCGACTTCCGGAAAGCGATAAACCTGCCCCCACAAGGCTTCTGCGAGCCTCCGCCAGCCGGAGTCAAACTACCTTCCGGCCATGCGCCTGAACCCACCAGCGACCGAAATCCGAGCGCTTGACAGCAGGACCGCTGAGGTGGACGAATGGCAGCTCGCGCGAGAGTTGCTGATGCTCGCCGACGTCCAGAGTTGATCGCAAAGCCTCCTGCCATCGCTGCCGGTGCCGCGTCGCTTCGTGAGCGCGGCTGGGTCTTGGCTCACCGAATCGTTCGGAGCATCATTTCCGAGATGACATTTACGTGTCGGGCAGGAGGGCAACATGAGATTTCGCAGTGGCATCACCGCGTTAGGCGCGGCTGTCGTGCTCAGCACGATGGGAGGGCTGGTGCTCCCGGCCATGGCCAGCACGGACAGCGCTGCTACGCACACGCTGAAGTTCACCTCCGTTACGGTGAAGTCGGTCTTCTTCACCAAGACGACCGGTGGCTCCCAGGACACCGACGTCAACAGCGCGGGGAAGACCATCGGGTTTGACGTGGTGTACTTCACGGTAACCGGGAAGACCACCGCGACGGTGAACGCGGCGCTCGACACCAAAGGTGGCTTGCTGTACGCCACGTTCACCACCACCAACTCCTTCAAAACGTTCAAGGGCAGGGTGACCGGAGGGACCGGGGCGTTCAAGGGAGCGACCGGCACGATCACCGCTAAGGCCATCAGCAGCACGAAGACCGCGGTCACGATCATTTACAAGTAGGCGCGGCAGCCTCAAAGAGGCGGGACGGTGGGGCGCATCGGGGCCGTCCCGCCGCTGCGCCCGCACCTGTGCGCGTGTACCCGGCGTGCTTCTGCAGGCGGG
>JASIBJ010000092.1 GCA_030045215.1 Streptosporangiaceae bacterium
CGACCTTGAGATGGCCGCCTCGAGCCGCCCTGGCTGGTGGGCAGTCGCACGGTTCCCAGCTGATCGTCACGGTGCCGGGCTGCCACGGGTGGTGCGCGCGGCACTCAAGCGGAAAGCCCGGCCAGGCTGACTTCCTCTCCTCCACGACATATTCAAACACGTTTTCGATACCGAGAAAACACCAGGGGCAGGCCGGCGGCAGGCCAGCTCACGCCGCCGCGGCGACCACTTCGGCCAGTAGCGCTACGGCCTCGTTGATTTCGTCGTCCCGGAGGTTGCCGTAGCCAAGCAGGAGACCGGGACAGGCCGGGTCCGGCCGCATGCGCAGGTCGTCGAGGCTGGAGATGAACACGTGCCGCCGCGCCGCGGCCGCGACAATCGCACCCGCGTCGGACCCAGGCGGCAGCTCGACGACCAGCGAAAGACCACCACCGAGGCCCCGGACCCGGTATCCGGGCAGGTGCCGATCGAGTGCCTGCGCCAGCTTCGTCCGGCGGGCCGAGACTCGCAGCCTGGTGGTGCGCAGGTGCCGGTCATAAGCGCCCGTGCGCATCAGGTACACGAGCGCGAGCTGGTTAAGCGCGGGCGGAAGCAGTTGAATCTCGTGTTCGGCCCGCACGCCATCGACCAGCCATCCTGGCGTCACTATCCAGCCGATAATGACCGCCGGACCGACGGTGTGGGTCATGGACCCGAGCAGTGCGACCTGGCTCCTGGCGGTTCCCTGCATGACCGGCGGTGCGGGCCGGTCGCTGAATTCGGCGTCGTAGTCATCCTCGACGATGAGGCCGTCGACTCTCCGCGCCCAGTCGATTAGCTCGCGGCGCCGATGTGGCGCCAGCGGGTTGCCGTACGCGATCTGCCTGGCGGTGCCCACGCAAACGGCCCGCAGCCCGGGGAACTCAGCGAGCGCGTCAACCACGAGGCCGTCGTCATCAACCGGCAGGGCGACCAGCTCCAGGCCGCCCGTCTGAGCGGCCTGCCAGAGCCTCGGTGAGCCGGGGTTCTCCATCCCGATGGCGGTGTGCCCCTCCGCCCGGAGCGCGCGCGATAGCTGGGTCAGACCCTGCCCGGCACCGGAGAAGACGCTGATCGTGCCGGGCTCGACGGCAGCCCCGCGGCTCCGGTTCAGGTGCTCGGCGAGAACCGTGCGCAACTCAAGGAGGCCGCCCGGCTCGGAGTAGTCGAGCTGATCGAACGGGGCGGTCTCGGTCACCGCACTGATCGCCTCCGCCCACTTGCGGCGGGGAAACGCGCGCAGCGGAGGCTGGTACGAGAGGAAGTCGTAACCGCGGGGTGGCCCGTGGCGGACGGCAGCAGGCCGGGACAGGTGGGGCACGTCCTCGTCACCCGGGCCCGGCGCCCACCTGACCCTGGTCGCAGAGCCAGTGCGGCCGGTGAGGTAGCCCTCAGTTATCAGGTGCCCGTAAGCCTGGGTCACGGTCCACCGGGACACTCCGAGCCTCGTGGCGAGGGTGCGGCTCGGTGGCAGGGCAGCCCCGGTCGGCAGCCGCCCGTCCCTGATGGCCGTGCGGATCGCCGCGGCCAGGCGCAGGTGCAGCGGACCGGGCCTGGTGTCGGCGAGATCGAACAGCGCCTCCCAGGCCAGGTTGGTCCCAACTTGCACCACGCATCGGATGGTAGCGGCAGGTACAGGCACGCCGCTTGGTGGCACGAAGTGGGTGCAGAGCTACGGGCTGCGTGGCTGGAACCTGGCCGGGTCGAAGGGAGCCAAGTCCATCGGGGGCTGCTGGCCGAGCGCAAGCGCCGCGGCCGCGAGCCCGCTCCACGGGCCCGCGGTCAGCCCTTCCGGGCCGTTGCCGGTTGCGACAATGAGTCCCTCGGTCAGCTTGCCGATCACCGGGCGCCCGTCGCTGGTCGCGGGCCGGAAGCCGATCCGGGTCTCGAGCAGCGTGGCCTCGGCCAGGCCTGGAGCGACGTCCATCGCCTTGCCCAGCATGGCGCCGACGCCGCCGACGGTGGTCCGGTAGTCGAAGCCAGCCTCCTCGCGCGTCGCGCCGAACACGACGCGGGAGCCGGGGAACGCGAGCAGGTACGGATCGGCGGGCGGCAGGATGACGGGCCAGGACCCGGTGTCCGTGTCCGGTATCTGGGCGTGAATGATCTGGCCGCGCTGCGGGCCGACCGGCAACTGCCAGCCCACCTGCGCGCAGACCTGCGCAGTCCATGCCCCGGCCGCGACGACGACCGTGTCGGCGGCCACGCTTTCATCGCCGACCGTCACGCCCGTGACCTTGCTCCCGGCGTGATCGAGCACGGCCGGGCCGATTATCTGGCTCGCGCCGTACGAGACCGCGGCCCCGAGCAAGCTGTCCCGGATCTGGCGGCCGTCGACCCGGCCTGCACCGCTAATCCAGACCCCGGCCAGGCTCGCCGCGAGGGGCGGGAACTGCCGCTTCGGCTCGCCCACCCCGACCAGCTCAACCTCACCGATCTCGGGCCGGTCGGCCCGGCTCGACCGCAGCCGCGCGGCGATGCTCTCCAGTCGTCCCGTGTCCTCGCCGACGCGTAGCGCGCCGACTCGGGCATAGCTGGTCTCGGCGTGGCCGTCCTCGGCCAGCATCCCGAGTAGCTCGGGGTAGTACCGCGCTCCGTCGGCGGCAAGCTCATAGCCGGGATCATCGCGATCGTTCCAGGGGCAGATGATCCCGGCGCCCGCATTCGTCGCGGGACCGGGTCGGCCCGCCTCGACGACGACGACCGACACGCCCTCACGGGTCAGGTGATAGGCCACGCTTGCGGCCACAATGCCGCCGCCGACAACGACGATCCTGGTGCTGGCGCTCATGCGCTAATACCTACCAGTTGCGAAGGCCGACGGCTCGCGGCGACCCAGCGGCGCCGACGGCGTTCAGTTAGCCCGCGGCGCTACGCCGCCTCGCCCGCGGGCGCGAGCGACTCCAGTCCCTGCAGGTCGACACAGTGCATGTCCTGCCGGCTGACGACGACCATGAGGACCTGTGTGCACACGGGACAGCGCATGACGGCCCCGGGACCGCGGAGATAGACGGCCGTCTCGGCCACGGGGCCGGTTGCGCCGCAGTGCACGCACGTTCCGATCGCGGTCGTCATCTCGACGCCGAAGATCTCCATCAGGAGCCCGCCGATCGCGTTCCCGTCCAGGTCATCCATCAGTTCCCTCCGATCCCGCCGAACCGCTCGGTCTTCACCCGCTGCGCCGGATAGCTCAGGTTGACGAGGCTGCTCGCCACCGTCTCGACGAACGGCGTCGGACCGCACACGTACGCGAGCGCCTCCTGGTCCGGCGGCCAGGCCACCTCCTCGAGCATGCTCTTGTCCACCCGGCCCCGGCGCCCGGTCCACCCCGCTGGCTGCTGACGGGTGAGTGTATAGATGACCTCGACGCCGGCTCCCTGCCGGTCGAGCTCATCCCGGTAGATCACGTCGGCCAGTGACCTGGCCGAGTACAGTAGCCGGACCGGCACCGTGCTGCCGAGAAGGCTGCGGTGCCGCAGCACTGACCGGAACGGGACGACGCCCGATCCGCCGGCGACAAGCATGAGCGGCGTGGCCGAATCGTCGCCGTCCCAGACGAAGTAGCCGCCGATGGGGCCACGAATCTCAAGTTCATCGCCGGGCCGCAGTTCCTCAGTCAGATACGGCGAGACCTCGCCGTCCTCCAGCCGCTCGACGGTCAGCGCGACGGGCTCGCCCGGTGCTGAGGCGATCGAGTAGGACCGCTCCGCCCGATAACCATCCTCGGCCGTCAGCCGCACGTCCAGGTGCTGGCCCGCCTGGTGCCCAGCCCAATCCGGCGTCTGGAGTTCGATCGTGCGGACCGAGGCGGTCTCATCGACGACCGACGTGACGGTAGCGACCTGCCAGGTCAGTCGCCCGCGTACCGCTGTTCCCGCCATGGATCCCCGTACATGTTGTAACCATAGGTTTCCCAGAATCCCGGCTGGTCCTTGTCCAGCAGCTCCAGGCCGCGGACCCACTTCGCGCTCTTCCAGAAGTACAGATGCGGCACCAGCAGCCGGGCGGGCCCGCCGTGCTCGGGAGCCAGCGGCGCGCCCCCGAAGTCGAAGGCGACCCACGCCTGACCGGACGTCACGTCCGCAAGCGGCAGGTTTGTGGTGTATCCGCCATCGCAGAACGCCAGGACGTACCGGGCATTGTGCTCCACCTGGGCCAGCAGCGTGTCCACAGACACCGCACGCCACATGGTG
>JASIBJ010000093.1 GCA_030045215.1 Streptosporangiaceae bacterium
AAGACAGTCAAGGTGCCTAACCCCGGTGATCTGCTTACCCGGCTGCCGGGCCCGGAGGCGTCGGCCTGGATCCACGAAGGCGACGGGCTCGTCGGCTGGGGTGAGGCCGCGCGCCTGACTTTGCCGGCCGGCGCGGACCGCTTCGCGGCGGCCGAGAGGTGGCTGGCCGGACTGTTCGGTGCGGCCGGCGTCACCGATGACGTCTGCTTGCCTGGAACCGGGCCGGTCGCCTTTGGCAGCTTCACGTTCGACCCAGACTCGGACGGCTCGGTCCTGATCGTGCCGGCCACGATCGTGGCCCGCCGCGGCGGTGTCGCGTGGCTCACCACGATCACCGGAGCCGGCGTCAGGGAGCATGTCAGCGCGGCCGCGTACCCGCCGGACGAGGTCAGGTGGAGCGACGGCAGCCTGACGGCACCGCAGTGGGAGCAGGCCGTCGCCGCCGCGGTCGCCAGGATCAAGGCCGGCGAACTGCGCAAGGTCGTGCTCGCCCGTGACCTGTACGCGTCCGCTTCGGCTCCGATCGACGGCCGGATCCTGCTGGCCCGGCTCGCCGCCAGGGCGCCCGGCTGTTACACCTTCGCATGCGCGGGCTTGGTCGGCGCGACACCCGAACTGCTGATCAGCCGCGAAGGCCGGGACGTCAGCTCGCTGGTCCTGGCCGGGACGATGGCGCGCGGCGGCAGCCAGGCCGACGACGCAGCACTCAGCGCGGCGCTGCTGGGATCGGCCAAGGACGCCGAGGAGCACCAGTACTCAGTGGACTCGGTGCGCGAACTGCTCGCCCCGCTGTGCGGGCAACTCGCGGTTGATCCCGCCCCGTTCCTGCTGCAAATGGCCGATTACCAGCACCTGGCCACCAAGGTCACCGGCGTCCTGGCCGGCGACGCCTCAGCCCTGAAACTTGCCGCCACGCTGCACCCCACGGCGGCGATCTGCGGCACCCCGACCGAGACCGCCCTGCAGCTGATCCGCGAGCTGGAGGGGATGGACCGGGGCCGTTACTCCGGTCCCGTCGGCTGGGTCGACTACCGTGGGAATGGCGAGTGGGGTATTGCGCTGCGCTGCGGCAAGGTTGATGGCAGCCGGGCGCGGTTGTTTGCCGGCTGCGGCATCGTCGCCGGGTCTCAGGCTGCGGCCGAACTCGCCGAGACCGAGACCAAGTTCCGGCCGATGCGCCGGGCGCTCGAGGGTTGATCCGCCCGGCGCTCGAGCTGAACCGCGCACCGAGGGGAAGGACGTGCCAGTCGTGACGCAGCAGCAGAACACGGATGCCGACTGGGTAGCGAGGCTTGCCGACGAGGTCATCGCCGAATCCGACCGGCGAGCGCCGGGCAAGCCGGTCGTCGTCGCGTCAGGCATCAGCCCCTCAGGACCTATCCATCTGGGCAACTTGCGCGAGATCATGGTCCCGCACTTCGTGGCCGACGAGGTCAGGCGCCGCGGGATCGAGTGCGACCACATCCTGTCCTGGGACGACTTCGATCGCCTGCGCCGGGTGCCGGCCGACATCGATCAGTCCTGGGCCGCCCACATCGGACGGCCGCTGACCTCTGTCCCGGCACCGCCGGGGAGCGCGTATCCGAATTGGGCCGAGCACTTCATGGCGCCGATGGCCGAGGCCTTGGAGCGGCTCGGCGTCGAGTACCGGGGCATCAGCCAGACGCAGATGTACACCTCCGGCGCCTACGTCAACCAGGTACTGCTGGCCATGCGCGAGCGGGACCGCATTGACGCTGTGCTCGGGCAGTACCGCACGAAGCCCAAGACTGCGACGCCCGGAGCTGCCGACGACGTCAACAACCTCACGGAGGACCCGGCCGCGCTGGAGGCGGCGCGGCTGGCGGCGGAGGGATCGGGCGCGGCCTCAGAAGACGACGGCCGCACCAGCTCGGGATACTTCCCCTACAAGCCGTATTGCACCGCCTGCGATACCGACATGACCACCGTCACCAGCTATGACGATCAGACGACGGAGATGTCTTACACGTGTGCGTGCGGGCACTCGGAGACGGTCAGGCTGAACGAATTCCGCCGCGGCAAGCTGGTGTGGAAGGTCGACTGGCCCATGCGGTGGGCCTACGAGGGCGTGATTTTCGAGCCATCCGGGGTCGACCATCAGTCCCCTGGCTCGTCGTTCGTGGTCGGCGGGCGGCTGGTCACCGAGATCTTCGGCGGCCAGCAGCCGATCGGCCCGATGTACGCGTTTGTCGGGATCATCGGCATGTCGAAGATGTCGAGTTCCAGGGGCAGGGTGCCGACGCCCGCCGACGCCCTGCAGATCATGGAAGAGCCGCTCCTGCGCTGGCTGTATGCGCGGCGCAGGCCGCAGCAGTCGTTTACGATCGCGTTCGACACCGAACTGCACCGCCTGTACGACGAGTGGGACGCGGTGGAGCGCAAGATGGCCGAGGGCACCGCGTCCGACCTGGACGCCAGCTCCTACGACCGGGCGATCAGGACCGCCGAGCGCGAGCTGCCGCGCACGCCGCGGCCGCTGCCCTACCGGACACTGGCGTCGATCGCCGACATCACGACCGGCAACGCGGATCAGATGCTGCGCATCCTGAGTGACACCGATTCCGCGCACACGATCGGATCGCTCGACGAGGTCAGGCCGCGGCTGGATCGCGCGCAGACCTGGGTGGCGACCCAGCTCGACCCGCAGGAGCGCACCCGGCTGCGCGACGAGGCGGATCGGGCGGCGCTGGATGCCCTGAGCGACGCCGAGCGCGGCGCGCTGAAGCTGCTGCTCGACGGGCTCGACGCGCACTGGTCGCTCGACGGGCTGTCGCAGCTGGTTTATGCGGTGCCGAAGCTACAGGCGGGCCTGCCTGCCGACGCCAAGCCGACGCCCGAGATCAAGGCGGCCCAGCGCGCGTTCTTCGCGCTCGTCTACCGGCTGATGATCGGCAAGCAGACCGGTCCGCGGCTGCCGACGCTGCTGCTGGCCGCAGGCCAGGACCGGGTTCGCAGGCTGCTCGGCGGCTGAGCGGTCACGACGGCCGTCACCACGGCAGCCCGCCATGCCCGCCAGGCTGGCCTATGCCAGGTACCTGTCAGATGCGGGCATGAGGGCGCTCGTGACCGAATTGCCGGCACTCTGCCCTCAGTTCGCAGCCCGTACCGCCGCGTCGCCGGGGTCACGCCGACCGGGAACCCGCCTCGTTCCGTCTCCCAACGCCAATGGTTTGGCATGGTCGCCTGGCCGGAGCGGACATTCCGCCCCGCTGGCGTCTTATGGCGCGAATGGCTGGGCATGATCAGATGCCGTGGACAGCGATGAGGTCGGCGGCTGGATACTGCCAGGCAACGTGCGCACGCTGATGTTCTGGCTCGCGTACTACGTCGGCTACTCCTTCGACGAGAACGACTGGGCAGCGGTCGAGGCGGCGCTGCCGGAGACGAACTCCGAGCAGGCCTCGGGATGGTATGACTACCCGCTCATCGGCTCGCCTCCGCTGCAGGTCTGGCTCGCCCGCACGCCGGGCGATACCCCCGTCACCGTGCGGGTGACCGGCGACCTCAACCTGATTCTGCTGGCCAGGTTCGAGACGCTGATCCACGTGCTGCAAGACGTCGAGCCGGTCGGCTAGCGGCAGGCCCTGATCGAGCGATGGCGGTCAGGCGGGAGGTCCGCTGGCCAGCACCACGCTCACCGTCTGCTGCTGGCCCGAGGTGTCGGTGTACTGGATGGTCACTTGCTCGCCCGGCTTCACGTCGTTGACCATGACGGTCTGGAGCGCGCTCTGGGAGCTGACTGCGTGGGCGGCAATTGCGGTAATGACGTCGCCGGCCGCCAGCCCGGATCCGGCTGCGGGACTGCCGGAGACGACGCCGGCGATCTGCACGCCGCTGGCGGGGGCGGGACGGCCGTAACCGTATCCCCCGCCGAACCCGCCGGCGCTGGCCTGCCCGATCGAGACGCCGAGGAACGCAGTCGAGCCGACGTGCACGATGCTGGACGCGCGCCCGGCGGTGATCTGCGCGGCGATCGAGGTGGCGGTGCCGATCGGGATCGCGAACCCAGTGCCGCCAGACTGGGAGGCAAACTGGAAGGTCGACGATCCGGCCGTATCCATGCCTATGACCTGCCCGGCGGCGTTGACCAGCGGTCCGCCGGAGTCGCCGGACTCGATGTCGGCGTTGGTCTCGATCATGTCGGTCAGGTGCTCGCTGGAGCCGGTCAGCTCGTCGCTGGCGGTGATGGACTGCCCGGTCGCGGTGACGGTTCCGCCGGCGTAGCTGGGCGTGCCTCCGGTGCCGCCGGCGTTGCCGATGCCGACGACTTCCTCTCCGGAGGCCACCGGCGCCGAG
>JASIBJ010000094.1 GCA_030045215.1 Streptosporangiaceae bacterium
ACCATGGCGTTGGCAATCTCGTCATTGGACAGCCCGTGGGCGACGAGGGCTGCCACCTCACGTTCCCTGTTGGTGAGGCTCCCCATGCCCGCCGCGGCGATCGCATCCGGTGGCCGGGCGACGAACTCGCTGATCAGGCGGCGGGTGACGGCGGGGGATAGCAGTGCGTCCCCCCGCATGACGACCCGCAGCGCTTGCAGCAGTTCGGCCGGTTCGGTGTCCTTCAGCAGGAATCCGCTGGCACCCACCCGCAGCGCCCGGAAAATGTACTCGTCGAGCCCGAAGTTGGTGAGGATCACGACGCGCACCTTGTCGAGCCGCCCATCCGCGACAATCTGCCGGGTGGCCTCGAGGCCGTCGAGCCCTGGCATCTGAATGTCCATCAGAGCGATGTCCGGACGGTGCTCGGCGGCCAGCGCCACCGCCTCTCGCCCGTCCCCGGCCTCAGCGACCACTTCGATGTCGTCTTCGGCTTCGAGCAGCGACCGGATGCCGCTGCGGATCAGCGGCTGGTCGTCGGCCAGCAGGATCCTGATCGAGCCTGCGCCTGTCATCAGGACAGGGCCTGCGCGGGGAATTCGGCGCGGACCTGGAAGCCGCCGCAGTCCCGCGGTGCGGCGTGGAGCTGGCCCCCGAGCGCGGTCACCCGCTCCCTCATGCCGATGAGGCCGAGCCCGCGGCCGGCCGAGCGAGGGCTGATGCCAGCGCCAGTGCCGTCGTCGTCGACCTGGACCGCGAGGGTGCCGGGCGTGTAGTGCAAGTGAACCGACGCGCAGGCCGGGCCGGCGTGACGGCTGACGTTGGTGAGCGCTTCTTGCACGATTCGGTACGCAGCCTGGTCCACTTCGGGGGGAAGCGCTCGCTTGGTGCCGGTCACGCTCACCGTCACGGGCAGCCCGGCACCCTCTGCGCGTGCCACCAGGCCGTCGAGCTGGGCCAGGCCGCTGCCGTCGCCGTCCTCGTCGCTGCGCAGCACGCTGAGCGTGGTGCGCAGTTCCCGCACCGCGTCCGCACCCGCTTCCTGGATCGCCAGCAGAGACGGCGGAACCTCCTGGCCGTGCTTTCGCGCCAGGTGCACCGCTACGCCGGCCTGGACCTGGATCACGGAGATGCTGTGGGTCAGGGAATCGTGGAGCTCGCGGGCGATCCGCAGCCGCTCCTCCATCGCCCTGCGCTGGGCCGCCTCGTCCCGTGTCCGCTCCGCCTCCTCCGCGCGCTGCTCGACCTCGCGGAGGTGCAGTTGCCAGACCCGGAACGCGACGACCATGACGCCGGCCGAGATGACCCATCCGGCCGCGTAGAACGTCCGCCGTCCGCGATCCGTGCGCATTCTCCGAGCGTACGCGCACGCTCTCCCGGCCGCGTTCGCCCGCCGGACCCATTTCCGGCTACTCCCCGCGGAGTACCTGCGCGGGCTGCCGCATCCCCGCTGAGCAGGCAGAAGACGCTTCCATCGCATGACGACTGGAGGCCGCCCGGTCGGCAGCATCGGTGGCATGACGACGACAGATCCCGCAACCAGTCAAGCCGGCATCCGGACCGGCAGCCGGCATCTTGGCGTGGCACTGCTGGTCATCGCGACGGCGCAGCTCATGGTCGTGCTGGACGCGATGATCGTCAACGTTGCGCTACCGCACATCAGGGCGGCCCTGGGCTTCTCCGGCAGCAGCCTCGAATGGGTCGTCAACGCCTATGCTCTGACGTTCGGCGGGCTGCTGCTGCTCGGGGGCCGTGCCGGTGACCTGCTAGGACGGCGCCGGATGTTCATCAGCGGCCTGCTGCTGTTCTCGGCCGCGTCCCTGGCCGGCGGGTTCGCCACCTCCCAGGCCTGGCTGCTCGCAGCCCGGGCAGTTCAGGGCGCCGGCGCCGCGATCGTCGCACCCACCGCGCTCGCCCTGATCGCGACGACGTTCCCTGAGGGGCCGTCCCGCAATCGGGCCATGGGCGTGTACTCCGCGATGAGCGTGGCCGGCACCGTAGTCGGACTGATCGCCGGAGGGCTGCTTGTCACCTACGCCTCGTGGCGGTGGGTGCTGTTTGTCAACGTGCCGATCGGCATCGCCGTCGCGCTCGCCGCTCCGGCCGTGCTGCCCGCCACGAACCGCCGGGGTGGAGGCAAGTTCGACCTTCCGGGCGCCATTACCGGGACGGCCGGGGTTACCGCGCTCGTGTACGGCCTGACCAACGCCGCTACCAGCCCGAACGGGGTGTCGCACTGGGGCGACGCCAGGGTGGTGGCCTCGCTGACGGTCAGTGCCGTCATGCTCGCGGCATTCGCGGTCATCGAGGCGCGGAGCCGCCACGCGCTGCTGCCGGCGCGGTTGCTGCGGAGCCGGGATCGGGTCGGGGCGGTTCTCATGATGCTGGCCATGGGGACCGCCATCTTCGGCATGTTCTTCTTCCTCACGCTGTTCGTGCAGGGCGTGTGGGGATACTCCGCGCTGAAGACGGGAGTGTCGTACCTGCCGGTGACCGTCGTGATGCTGGTCGCTTCTCTCGCCGCCGCCGCGCTCGTGCATCGCACCGGCGCGCGTTCGCTGCTGCTGGCCGGCGGCGTCGCCATCGTCGCGGGCCTGTACTGGCTGTCCCGCATGACCGAGCACGGCACGTACGCGACCGGACTGCTCGGTCCAGGCCTGGTGATCGGGACCGGTTTCGGTCTCCTGGTCGTCCCGTTGACACTGGTCTGCCTGGCGCGCGTCCGCGAGGAGGACTCTGGAGCCGCGGCCAGCCTGCTCAACGCCGGCCGGCAAGTCGGCGGTTCCATCGGCCTCGCGGTGGTGGGCACCGTTGCCTGGACCGCGGTCTCCGATAACGCCCGCGCCGAGAACGCCGCGGCCGCCCGCGCGGGCACGCAGGTATCGGCCGCCTGGCAGGCAGCGGCTTACCGGCACGCGCTGGCGCTGGGCTTCGACCGGGCCTTCCTGGTCTCCGCCACGATCGCCGTGCTCATCCTCGTGGTCGCGATCGCCGCGATCCGCATCCGCCGCTCCGAGCTGGCTGGCAGCTAGCCATGGCGAGCCGGCGCACCCAGCGTGACCAGCGGTCGTTCCTGCTCGAACGAGCCCAGCCCGCGATGACTGGCCTGATCGATGGTTCGCTGTCGACAATCGCGCCGGTCTTCGCGGTTGCGCTCGCCACGCACCAGCCGCACTACGCGTTCCTCGCGGGACTGGCGACCGCGATCGGCGCGGGTGTCAGCATGGCGTTCTCCGAAGGACTCTCCGACACTGGTGACCTGACCGGGCGCGGCCGCCCGTTCCTGCGCGGCGCCATTACCGGGGCCGGGACGTTCCTGGGCGGCGTCCTGCACACGCTGCCGTTCCTGATCCCGGACTACCGATCGGCCGTGCTGGTCGCGCTCGCGACGATCATGTTCGAGCTCCTGGCCCTGGCCTGGATCCGCCGGCGGTTCTTCAGGACCGGCTTCCTCAGCTCGTTCGTCTCGGTGACGCTCGGCGGCACGATCATCGCTACGATCAGCGCGGCGCTGGGTGCACTGAGATAACCGCAGGACTCGCTCAGGCTGGGATAAAAGGGTGTATCTCCCGCACTGTCGTCCGGTCGTTCGCAGCACGATTTCACCCAGTTCGCGTGACGACAGCTGCCCAGGTCTGACGCGACCTTGGAATGAGCGGCGACCGCAAGCCGCCATGCGGCCACGTCCAGAGCGGTCGCTTCGCTACCTGATCCAGCCGGTCGCCGAGCAGGCGGGGAGGAGAGCGCGGTGTCTGACAGCGAGGATGACCGCATGAAGTCGTTCGCCGACAGGGCCCGAGCGGCGCTGTCAAACGTGGGGCAGGACGACCGCGTCAAGCAGGCCGCTGCCGTGACCAAGGACGTGGCATCCCGGGCTGGAGAAGCGTCCAAAGCCGTTTCTCGCAAGGTCTCGCAAGAGGACGCGTGGAACGAGTTGCGCGCCGACGCCGAACTGCTGGCCGAGATCGCCCGTGCCGACCACGCGCTCGTGGTCGACCTGATCGACCGAGTTGCGAAGCTTGAGGCACAGGCCGGAATCAAGGCAGGTCCTGGTGGCAGCTGAAGTGCCGCTTTCCGCGGTGCGCGACGACGCGCGCCATCGTGTCCCCAGGCCGCCTTCGCTCGGCGACCTCATCGAGGACGCGGGACGCCAGCGGCTCGCCGCGTACTACCTGTACAGCGCGCTGCTTGCGGGAGTACTGGACGGCGATGACCTGGCGCCAGCCGCCTGGTCGGCGAAACTCGCCGAGCCGATGCAGCGACTGGGCCTGGCCAGGCTGGCGCCCAGGACGCGGGGAGGCCTCGAGGTCCAGCTGACGCCGGCCGAGCAGGGCTCGCTGCGAAGCCAGAACAGGCAATCCGAGTTCGCGCACCTGCTCGTCGACATGATCAACCAGCGTGCGTTCGGTCCGCTGTGCGGAGATGCCGACAGCGTGCGCCTGACCACGCCGGGCCAGGCGGGCGGTGATGACCTGGCCCTGATCAAAGACGATCGAGTGGTTGGCACCTGCAAGGTCGTCGACCACTGGGAACTGGTCGCACAGCACCTGGCAGGCGCACCGGTCCTACACGTGGAGGCCGAGGCACAGACCGCGCACACAGTTCAGCAGAAGGTCGAAGGCCAGCTGAAGGAAACCGG
>JASIBJ010000095.1 GCA_030045215.1 Streptosporangiaceae bacterium
GGAGCTGGCCGGCAACGTGATCTTCATGTTCCAGCCAGGGGAGGAGGGCTGCGGCGGGGCCCGGCTGATGATCGAGGAGGGCGTTCTCGACGCGACCGGGGAGCGCCCGGCGGCCGCCTTCGCGCTGCACGTCGCATCGGCGGAGTTGCCGGGCGGGGTTTTGTCGAGCCGGGGCGGGCCCGTGCTAGCCGCCTCCGATGCGCTGGAGGTCACCGTGCACGGCCGCGGCGGCCACGGCTCGCAGCCGTTCCGGGCCGCCGACCCCATTCCCGCGGCCTGCGAGATCGTCCTCGCGCTCCAGACGATGGTGACCCGCAGATTTGACGTGTTCGATCCGGTCGTCATCACCGTCGGTAGTCTGCACGCCGGAACGGCCAAGAACGTGATCCCGGACGACGCGAGCTTCCTCGGAACCGTCCGTACACTGTCCGCGGGAAACCGGGCCGTCGTCCGCGAGGCCGCCGTCAACCTGATCCACAAGATCGCCGAAGCGCATGGCCTGTCGGCCGAGGCCGAGTTCGTCCAGGGTTACCCGGTGACCGTCAACAACCCGGCGCAAGTCGCCGTCGCCGAACAGGTCATCGCGGCCACGCTTGGCGCTGACCGGTACGTCGTGCAGCAGAACCCGGACCCGGGCTCGGAGGATTTCTCCTACGTCCTCGAGCAGGTGCCGGGGGCGTTCATCAGCCTCGGCGCGTGCCCGCGAGGGGCAGACCCCGGCCGCGCCCCGGCCAATCACAGCGCGGAAGCGGTATTCGACGACGCGGTGCTGGGCGACGGCGCCGCCGTGTACGCCGCGCTCGCCCTCCGGACACTGGCGTGAGGGTGTGCTTCTCGCTCAGCCCTCGCGGCGCGCTGACGCTGCGGCTCGCTCGGACCGATACAGGTTGCCCAGGGCAAGCGTCCTGATAAGAAGAGAGCAAGGTAGCTGACGGCCGGAGGGTCCCGCGGAGCGCGCGGGCGGTGAGCTCCCGGCCAGGAAGGAGCCGGCCATGAAGGTTCCGCTCACGATCGGGGACTATCTTCGCCGCGGCGCGGCCGTGTACGGCCACCGCACGGCCGTCTTCGATGAGCCAGGCACCGCGGGATCGCTGGGCAGCCTCAGCTACGCCGAGCTGGAGAGCCGCGCCCGCGGGATGGCGCTGGCGCTGGACGAGATGGGCGTGCCGCACGGCGAGCGGGTCGCGATCGTCAGCCCGAACGCCGCCCGGTTCCTCATCTCCTTTTTCGGGATCAGCGGCTACGGCCGGATCCTGGTGCCGATCAACTACCGGCTGAATGCCGACGAGATCGGCTATATCGTCGGCCACTCGGGGACGTCGGTGCTGCTGGTCGACCCGGAGTCCGAGGAGAGTCTGCGCGAGGTGTCCGCCAAGCACAAGATCGTGCTGGACGGGACGACCGACGCGGCCCTGTTCGCGCCTGCGGCCGCCGGAGCGCAGCCCGCGATCTGGCCGGCGGACGAGGACGTGACCGCCAGCATCAATTACACCAGTGGCACCACGGCCCGCCCGAAGGGCGTCCAGTTGACGCACCGCAACTGCTGGCTGAACGCGGCCACCTTCGGCTGGCACACTGCCCTCACCGACCGGGACGTGTTCCTGCACACGCTGCCGATGTTCCATTGCAACGGCTGGGGCATGCCGTACGCGGTCACCGGGATGGGCGTGCCGCAGGTGGTCGTGCGCAAGATCGACGGCGAGGAGATCCTCAACCGGATCGAGGCCCACGGGGTGACGCTGATGTGCGGCGCCCCCGCAGTGGTGGCGGCCATCCTGACCGCCGCGGCCGACCGGCGCGCCGCGGGGCGCGACGTGCCGGGTGCGGGCACGGTACGGATCGTGGTGGCGGGCGCCCCGCCGCCATCAAAGACGATCGAGCGCGTCGAGGCCGAGCTGGGCTGGGAGTTCATCCAGATCTACGGCCTGACGGAGACCGCCCCACTGCTGACCATCAACCGCGCGCCGGCCGAGTGGGACGACCTGCCGCCGGCCGAGCGCGCCCGGCTGCAGTCGCGAGCCGGCGTCCCGGCCATCGGAGTCGAGATCGAAACCGACGAGGAAGGCGAGGTGCTGGCCCGGTCCAACCATGTATTCGACGGCTACTGGGAGCAGCCGGACGAGTCGGTGCGGGCGCTGGCCGGCGGCTGGTTCCACACCGGCGACAAGGGGCACATCGAGGCCGGCGACTACCTGGTGATCTCCGACCGGAAGAAGGACGTCATCATCTCCGGCGGCGAGAACGTCAGCTCGCTCGAGGTCGAGGACTGCCTGTACCAGCACCCCGCGGTGGCGGAGGCAGCGGTCATTGGCGTGCCCGACGCGCGGTGGGGCGAGACGGTGAAGGCGCTGGTGGTGCTGCGAGCAGGCAGCACCACGAGTGAGGCCGATCTGATCGAGCATTGCCGGGCGCGGCTCGCGCACTTCAAGTGCCCGACATCGGTCGACCTGAGGGACGTGCTGCCCCGCACGGCGACCGGCAAGCTGCAAAAGTTCAAGCTGCGGGAGCCGTTCTGGGCTGGATTCGAGCGCAAGGTCAATTAAGGGAACGAGGCGGGCCCGGCCTGCTTCTCGCCCAGCCCTCGAGGCGTGCTGATGCGCCGCCTTCTCGCGCCCCTACGTGCCGAAAAGCGGTCAGACGAGATCTTTTCCAGCCGCCGGCCTTCGTAGTAGTCTCCGTTCGCGCCCGTTTGCGGGGCGTATGCCCGGACTGCTGCCTGCCACTTCCGCGGGCCCGCGGCCAGCGTTATGCCGGCGCGGGCCCGTCGTGGCTGCGCACAGGAAGCTTTGACCGCACGGCAGAGAGGCCTGCAAGTGGCGACTAGCGATGCATCGGATGTCCTGAGCGGCAGCGACCCTTCGGTGACGGCCGTCGAGCGACGCGGCATCGAGCACATCCCGCAAGCCGACAGATGGGGCAAGCCGAGCAACCTGTTCTGGATGTGGGCAGGCGGGGTGTGGAACGTCGAGTTCGTGGTCTACGGCGCGATCGGTGTCCTGATCTTCGATCTCGATTTCGCCCAGGCGGTCGGCGTCATCGTGATCGGCAACCTGTTCTACGTCCTCACCGGCCTGGCCAGCCTGCAGGGACCCGAGGCGGGCACGACGGTCTTCGCGATCAGCCGGGCCCCATTCGGGCCGCGCGGCAACAAGCTGCCATCGTTCTTCAATTGGGTGACCCAGGTCGGCTTCGAGATCGAGGGCATAGCCCTGGTCGTCTTTGCTGCCATCGTGCTGGCCACCAAGGCAGGATTCACCGCCGGCACGCCTGCGAAGATTATCTTCATCATCATCGCGGTCGCCATCCAGGCGGTGCTGCCCTGGCTGGGTCATGCGGCCGTCCTGAAGGTGCTGCGCTGGCTCGCCCTGCCGTTCGTGGTCCTGTTCGCGGTCATGGCCGGCCTCACAGTCTCCAAGGTGAACCTGCACGTGCCCGCGCACGGGGCAAGCTGGGGAGCGCTCACCATCTTCCTCGCCCTGGTGATCTCGGCCGGCGGGCTCGGGTGGACGGAGAACGGCAACGACTACTCGCGGTACCTGCCGCGTACTGCCGACAAAAAGAGCATCGTGCTGGCGGTCGCGCTGGGAGGCGCGATCCCGTCGGCGCTGCTCGAGATCCTCGGCGCGGCCGTGGCTACCGGAGTGCCGAGCGCGACGACGGTGCCCGGACTGCTCACCGGATACGCCGGCTGGTTCATCTGGCCCTTCGCGATCTTCGCGATCTTCCAGCTGTTCGCGATCAACACGCTCGACCTTTACTCCTCCGGGGTCACCCTGCAGAGCCTGATTCCGAGGCTGAAGCGGCTGCACTGCGTGGCCATCGACACGGTCGTCGCCGGGGCGATTGCGGCCTACGCCGTGTTCTCGTCGCACTTCTACACGCTGCTGTCCGACTTCCTCCTGTTCATCATCTTGTGGCTGGGTCCGTGGTGCGCGATCTTCCTTGTCGATAGCTTCCTGCGCCGTAACCGTTACGACCACGACGCGTTGCTGGACGAGAGCAGCCGCAGCAGGTACTTCCGCCGTCGTGGCGTGTACTGGCCGGCGATCATCGCGCAGATCGTCGGCATGGTCTGCGCCGCGCTGTGGCTCAACGCCTACTCGCCCTACGTCGGGTACTTCGCGGCCCGCCACGGTGGCCCGATCGGCTCGGACTTCAGCGTCTTCATCGGGCTGATCGTCGGCGGCGTCATCTACTACGTGCTGGCCAGCCGCACCGTGCGAGCCGAGGCCGAGGCAACACCGGTCGCCGAAGCGGTGCTTGGCGCCTGAGGTAGCCGAGCTGGTTAGGCGGGCCGGTCGGCTCAGCCGGGCGCGACGGTGGTCAGCTCGAACCGGTCGACGTCGACGAGGCCTCGATCGGTGATCCGCAATTCAGGTATCACGGACAGGCCGAGGAAGCTCAGTTGCATGAACGGCGCGCCGATGGTCACGCCGAGTTGGGCCGCTGCGACGTGCTCCAGGTGCTCGACGGCGGCCGCGACGGCCGCAGCAGGCCGGTCGCTCATGAGTCCGCCGATCGGCAGCGGCACTTCGCCGATGACCTGGCCGTTCAGCACGGCCACCTGGCCGCCGCCGAGTTCGGCCAGGCGGGCGACCGCCACCGCCATTTCCGCCGGCCCAGCCGGTCCGGACTCGCCCACGACCATGCAGTTGTGCGCGTCGTGGGCAACGGTGGAGGCGATGGCCCCGCGGGTCAGGCCAAAGCCGCGCACGTAGCCGAGGCCGATCCGGCCGGTGCGCAGGTGCCGTTCGGCGACGGCGATCCTGGCGACCGCCGCCGCCGGATCGGTCACATCGAGCACCAGATGCCTGGTCGTCAGCGTGTCATCGGCGATGCCGATGACCCTGGCCCGGCCGCCCGCCGGCGGCTCAAGGGTGAACGCGTCAGGGCCAGGCAGCTCCGCCAGGTGCACCGAGCCGCGCATCCAGTCCGGGGCCGCGGCGTCGGGTACCGCGCCCGGCACGATCTGGCCATCGGCCGCGACCAGGCGGCCTGCTTGGTAGACCCTAGCTGGCTCCACCCAGTCGAGCGAGTCGAAGCAGAGCACGTCTGCCTGGTAGCCGGGCGCGAGCCAGCCCAGGTGGTCGAAGTTGTGGTACTGCGCCGGGTTCGACGTGGCCAGCACCAGCGCATCCTCGACCGGCACGCCGCAGGCGATGGCCAGCCGGACGCAGTCGTTGACGTGGCCGTCGGTCAGGATCGTGTCCGGCTCGCGATCGTCGCTGCACAGCGCCACGCGCTCGGTTCCGTGCCGGAGGACCGTCGGGATCAGGTCGGCCAGGTTCTTGCTGGCCGAGCCCTCCCGCACGAAGATCCACATGCCCTTTCGCCGCTTCTCCTCCGCTTCCTCGAGCATGGTGCACTCATGGTCGGACTCAACTCCCGCGGCCAGGTAGGCGTCCAGGGCCGGACCGGTCAGGCCTGGCGCGTGACCGTCGACCCGCAGGTCGCCCGCGGCGGCGATCTTGGCCAGGAGTTCCGCCTCGCCGGCCACGACGCCGGGGAAGTTCATCACCTCGGCCACGCCGATCGCGCCGTGCTGGGTCAGCAGCTCGCGGACCTCGGCCGCGTGCAGCTCAGCCCCAGGGCTCTCAAACGGCGAGGCCGGAACGCAGCTTGACGCGCACACGCCGAAGGTGAACGGCAGCCCGGCCGCCGCCCGCGCCAGCGCGCTGACCCCGCGGACGCCGAAGACGTTAGCCAGCTCGTGCGGGTCTGCCGCCACCGCGGTCGTGCCGCGCGGCAGGACCGCCCGGACAAACTCATCCACCCAGAGCTTGGTCGACTCCAGGTGCATGTGGGCGTCGATGAACCCAGGTGTCAGGGCCGCGCCGGACACGTCGACGATCTCGCGGGCCTCGCGGGGGCCCCAGCCCGCTATGACGCCGTCGGCGATGGCAAGATCCTCGCGCAGCCACTCGCGAGTGCCAGGCGAGAAGACCCGGCCGCCGGTGAGCAGCAAGTCGGCCGGCTCGTCGCCGCGGGCTACGGCGAGAATGTGGGGCGTTCCCCGGCGTGGCGGCATTCGGCACCTCCGGAGGCGTTTGCCGGAATTCGGGTAGGGGGTAGCGGGGGTGATGGACAGTTTTCCAGAGTTTACGGCGGCTGTGCCTAGCCGTCATGGGCGCGTTGCTTGCCGCTCGGCTGCCGGCACGAAAGTCTGACGCCATGAGTGCCGACGAGCTGGCCCGGTTCAACAACTTGCCGGCCGCCGCCGCAAGGGAGGCGCTGCTTGACTGCTGCAGCTCGCCCGTCTGGGCCGAGCGGATGCTGTCCGGTCGGCCTTACTCCTCGGCCAAGGACGCGGTCCGCCAGTCGAGTGCGATCGTGGCCCGGCTGACGGAGCCCGATCTCGAGGCCGCGCTGGCCGGTCACCCGCGGATCGGCGAGCGGCCCGGCGGCGCAGGATCTGGTTCGGCCAGGTCCGCGGGCTGGTCGCGGGAGGAGCAGGCAGGCGTGTCCAACTCCGACGAGCAGACCGCCCGCGAGCTCGCCGAATCCAACCTGGAGTACGAGCGGCGGTTCGGCCACATTTACCTGGTCAGCGCGGCCGGCCGCACGGGCCAGGAGCTTTTGACCCTGCTGCGGAGCAGGCTGCGCAACTCGCCGGCGACAGAATGGCAGGTCGTGCGCACCGAGCTGCAGAAGATCATCGAGATCAGGCTGCGCGCCCTCCTAGCCGGGACGTCATGAGCGTCATCACGACGCATGTGCTGGACGTCGCGTTCGGCCGGCCAGCCGCCGGGATGCCGGTCGCGCTACTGCGCGTGGACGAGGCCGCCGCCACCGAGATCGGCCGGGCCAGCACCGACGACGACGGCCGGGTCCGCCGCCTCGGCCCCGCCGACATCCAGCCGGGCACCTACCGGCTCGTTTTCGACACCGCGGCCTATCTCCTCGCGCAGCATCCGGGCGACTGGCCGTTCTTTCCCGAGGTAGCGGTTACCTTTACGGTGCACGACCAGGCACGGGACTACCACGTTCCCTTGCTTCTAAGTCCTTATGGATACAGCACGTACCGCGGGAGCTGACGATGGGGATCGTGCTCGGCCCGACCCAATACGGCAAGGCGGAAACGCGGATCGTCCGGATCTACCGTGACGGTCCCGAGCACCAGATCCGCGACCTGAACGTGTCGACGGCACTGCGCGGCGAGTTCGCCGACGCGCACCTGCGCGGGGACCAGGCGCACGTGCTGCCGACGGACACGCAGAAGAACACGGTCTACGCATACGCGAAAGAGAAGGGCGTCGGCGCAATCGAGGAGTTCGCGCTCGCACTCGCCCGGCACTTCGTCGACGAGGTCGAGCCAGTGCGGATGGCGCGGGTTGACGTCGATGAATATGGATGGGAACGGGTCGTCGCCGACGGCCGGCCCCACCCGCATGCGTTCGTGCGGTCTGGCCAGGTAACCCGCACGGCGACCGCGATCGTCGTGGCAGCGGGCAGCACCCGGCTTACCTGGGTGCTGGCCGGCCTGCGCGACCTGATCCTGCTGAAGTCGACCGGGTCGGAGTTCGTCGGCTTCCTGAAGGACCGCTATACGACGCTCGCGGAGACTCATGACCGGATACTCGCCACCTCGCTCACCGCGCGCTGGCGGTACATCCGGCCAGAGGCCGATTGGGATGCGGTCTATGCGGACGTCCGCGAACTTCTGGTGGAGCGATTCGCCGCCGTGCACAGCCTGGCGCTGCAGCAGACCCTCTGGGAGATGGGCCGGGCCGTACTCGATGCGGACAAGGACATCGCCGAGATCCGGCTTTCGGCGCCGAACAAGCATCACTTCCTCGTCGACCTGGCGCCGTTCGGGCTGGATAACCCGGGCGAGGTGTTCCATGCTGACGACCGCCCTTATGGACTGATTCAGTGCGCGGTGCAACGCGACGAGGCCCCGCCACCGGGCCCGTCCTGGGAACCGCCCGCGTCCTTCGCCTGAGCCGTGCTAGCCTGCCGCGTTCCCCCGACCTCATGAAGCAGCGAAGAAGTGACGCGCATGCCAAGCGGCCGAACCGCGATCGTCACCGGCGCGAATCACGGGCGCGCGGTTGCGCGGGCCGTGGTACCTGATCCAGGCCGGACACGAAACCTGGCGGCGGGCCCATGACCCACTCCACGAACGCGGCCCGCAGCCGCAGGCCGCCGCGGGCGCCGGGCTCGTTCTGGGGCTGTACGTGCTGTTGCTGCACATGTCCCGAACGGTCCCGGTGAACTCGGACGGGGCGGCCAACGCCCTGCAGGCCTGCCTGGTCTTTGCCTTTGCGGCAACCTTCACGCCGAGCCCGGACCCGCTGAGCATGCTGCTGCTCGCAGTGCCGTGTCTCGTGCTGGTCGAGGCATCGGAGGTTTTTGCCTGGGGGCACGACAAGCGCAAGGCGCGCCTTGGCAGCCTGGCCTATCCGGGGCTGAGCGAGGACAAATCCCGACGGTACCGCCTGGACCAGCCGGTCAGCGAGCACACGCCCTTATCGCCGCTCGCCATACCCGGCGGCGCAGACCGCATCCGCATCGGCACTCATCCCGTTACTCCTAACTCGTCGAGATCTTTGGCCGGAACTCAATGAGGATCACCCGGTGGCTGCCTTCACGTCACTACGCCACGCTCACGGACCCGACGCCTCGTACCTCCCTGCATAAGGTGAATAAGTGGATATCTGTCTAACATTACTATCTAGCTATATTTGCAATGAATGTACATCCTTGAGCTATTGAGGGTCCATCTATTGACTTAGAGCCCGCTGTACTGCTATTTTGAGGCACAAAGGTTGTAATGGTGGTAGAAGGGATGTGATTCACATTAAGAAAGCTCGCATTATCGGCGCGGTAGGCTTAGCCCCGGCTCTCGGTCTGGCATTACCTGTCGCCGCCGCGAACGCAGCCACAGCACATCACCCCACGGCGGCGGAACGTGCAAAAGCCGTGTTCAACAAGAGAGTCAGACTCCCTACGCTGCACGGAGACCGCATTGACGCGGCCGATGCCGCTTGTGACTCCTACTACGTAGCCTCTGGCCATAAGGGACCATTCTACGCATTCGCTGCATACAGCACTAATTGCCTGCATTTCGCAGAAGGCGTGCTGACCAAGGAGCAGACGAAGCTGGAAATGAGAATCTCGGTCTACAAGGATTTCGGCAAGGTAGACCGGCAGAAGCTGCAATACGTCCATGGCACCATCAGCGATGGCACCACCGCGTTCTGGGCCTACGTCAACGTAGCCGGCGCCCACGAGCTTTGTGAAGCCCTGGTCGCGTCAAGCAACGTCACGGACGTCAAGTATGGACCCGTGTGCATATCCTTCTCGGCCTAGCTTGATCGATTGCGGTCGCCGCCCTGCCGGCAGGTTGCAAATGCCGGCTGGGCGGGGCGGCTGTCATTTGGCGAGTGCGTGTGATTTGCATCGATGGTTCCGGCGGGAAAGGCAATTGGGACCTATCCATCGCTGGCCCACCTGAGTAGTGATCTGATACGCAGATCCGATCGCTAGACATGTGACGTGAGGGATGATCCAGCAAGCAGCGCGGCTAGACGACGGCAATTCCCCGGCTCCTGGCTCTTCAGACTCGGGCAGCTCATTCGCCGACCCGGCATTCGTGCTTTGTAACGCGCGATCCGGCTCCACCCTGCTGCGGTTCCTGCTGGACGCGCATCCGGAGCTGTCCTGCCCCCCCGAGACGAACCTCCCGATCCTCTGCGGGCAACTAGCGAATGTGTGGTCGCTGATCGAGGGAGCGCCGCTGTCGCCTAAGCGGGACGATCAGCCGCCAGATATTCCGAGCGCGGCGATAGCGGGCGTCAGGGCAACGATGGATTCGATGCTGGGACCTTATCTGAATCGCCGGGGGAAGAAGCGCTATTGCGATAAGACCCTTGGCACTGCGCGATTCGCTGCCCTGCTCCAGCGCATATATCCGCAGGTACGATTCATTTGTCTGTACCGGTATCCCATGGATGTGATCGCCTCCGCGGTCGAGGCGTGCCCGTGGGGACTCAGCGGCTATGGCTTCGATCCGTATATTGCGTCGACGCCGGGGAATTCGGTACTGGCAGTCGCACGATTCTGGATCGACAACGCCACGTCGATTCTCGCGGTCGAGGAGCAGTTTGCTGATCAGTGCCTGAGGGTGCGATACGAGGATCTGGTAGCTAATCCGGAAGAAACCGCAGCACGGCTATTCGACTTCCTCGACGCAGCACCAGCGCCGGGTATCTCGAAGACCTGCTTCTCCGGGGATCGGGAGCGGTTCGGCCCCGCTGATCACAAGATCTGGTACACGTCCCAAATCACCGCAGATTCGGTCGGCCGCGGCTGGTCAATCCCTGCGGCGATGCTACCGCCCCAGATAATTGCGGAGATAAACGTGCTAGCCGAGAGACTAGGGTATCTGGCAATTGACGGAGATTGGGGTACCACTGAGCCGCCGGCCGATCTCCGTTGCCCCGCGGTCGGTCTGCGTCCCTCCGGAACAGGCACAGGTGAGTCAGATCCAGGAGCCGTACCGGCCGCGACGTCATTCGTGGCTACAGGAGAGGTAAGTTCAGCGTCCCTCCGAGACCGGCTTGACTCGGGTCTGGCAGCCGCGCCGCCGTCGGCCACTGAGCGCTGGGGACCGTATGGATCCGACACGATGGTGGCGGTCTGGCTGCCGGGGGAACCGGGCAAGCCAGCCGAGTACTGGCTCGTTGATCTCAAGGCGCGGACTGTGAGTCGCACCACTCGCGCGGCGCAGGAGAGCTCAGACTGGGACATCGTCGGCTCGGCGGATGCCTGGGAGCAGGTTCTCGCCGGCAAAGTCAATCTGTCGGTAGCATTCCGGGGCTGCCAGCTTCGGTACTGCGACGGTGACGACTCAAGCCTGCTGGCCCGTGACGCGCGGATCAGGATTCTGGCCGACGTGATGGGCCTTACCGACTGGTGAAGGGCTCACCTCAGTGACGAACTACGGCACACGACCACGGCTGGGGCCGACGACGAGTTCGGCGCAAGCTGACTCGGAGCAGGCGCGCGGGCCGATCATTGTGCTGAGTTACGAGCATGCAGGCGCGGAGCTGCTTTCGGAAGTTCTGTCCGCGTCCAAATCGGTGGTGTGTACCTCGGGGACCGGAGTAGTCCCTTTGTGCCTCGCGGTGGCCAGGACCTGGAACCAAGCGCAGAACCGCGCTGCAGCCCCTTCGGCGCTTGCGCTCGCTTCGATCCGTGCCCTCGTGGGCGGGATGATCAGTGTCATACAGGCTGGGGCGGGCGCTCCGCGATGGTGCGAGACAGCATTTGCCTTGCCTGATGCAGCGGAAATTTTCCTGGCAGCATTTCCGGCGACCACATTCCTCTGCCTGCATCGGAACCTGCATGGGGTCCTGGCGGAAGGGCTGAAGACCTACCCCTGGGGCCTGGGCCAGAGCCCGTTCTGGGCATACTCCACCCCGCACCCAGGAAATAATGTGGCGACAATCGCGACGTACTGGACGGCCAGGACAGAGGCGCTCCTGGGGTTTGAGGCCAAGTTCGAACACGCTTGCCTGCGCATCAGGTACGAGGATCTAGCAGCTGACTGCGAGCGGCGATCCAGCGAGCTCTACGCATACCTGGGCCTTGGTGTTGAGGCTCGGCTGCGCTGCGAGCCTCAGCGGCCGACGGCGGGAGAGCTAGCCGGCGGGGTGGGCCAGCCGCTGCTCCCTGACGCTCACGTGCCCGCGCATGTCATCGAGAAGGCCAACGAATTGCACGCGAGCCTGGGCTACCCGCCTCTTGTCACAGGGGCGGGGCGGCAGCAGCTCCGGAGCGGCACGGGAACTTGAGTAGGCCGCGTCGTCCGCTTGATGATGAACCGGTCTGAGCTTCGTACTATCCGACCCGCACCCCGCAGGTCACGCGTTCTTGCGCCGAAAGCACGGAGCTGCATGCCGACCCGTTACTGCATCGCCGCGATCCCCTCCGTCGCGACCTGGGCTGGGCCCGGCGACGTGCGCCGGGACAAGGCAAGCAGCTCGCTAATCATCAGCATCCGTCTATCGATGGCCTGCCGGTCGGTTTCCATGGGCCCGCAGTAGCGCAGAGTTCCCTGACGACTCGCAACGGCAAGGTTCATCTCACCGGACAGCACTTCGTGCCACACCTCCGGGGCGCCTACGATGCACCATACGAAGCTATTATCGTCATCATCGTCGCCTCTCAGGTCCCCTCTTTCGATGTCTATGACATAGTGCGCCTCGGCTGAGCCGCCGGCTCTCAAGACAAGTGCCGCTGGACCACCAGCGAAAGGGCTCCAGCGACGCCGGAAATCGTCGTCAATCGATTCGACGCCCATCTGTGCGCGGGCACGAAGCCGGGCAGCTATCTCACGATCGGAAATCGAATCCCGCGCGGTGGTACCCCTGTGCTCCGACGGCGGAGCGGTGCCGGCCACTCGCGGATCGGACGGCGAGCCCGGTGTACCCCATGCGGGACCGACGCGAACATAGCCTAGACGGTCAAGCACCCCGTTCATTGCATCCCGCAGCCCAGGCTGAATCTGCGTCGCGGGAATGGCGTCGCCCCGGCCGATGGAGCTGGAATGGACTTCTGCGGTAAACCAGATCTTGTAATCAGATGGTCCGGTCCGATCGCGATCGGACGAGAAGCACCTACTCGTTATGCCCGGCTGAGGCGAAACTTCAAGAAACTCGAACAATCTCGCCGTTACTTCCTCTGGGGCGTCGGCCAGGTCTTCGTAACGCACCACATGGCAGCTCTCGGACTGTAGCTCGGCCGCCTTCATGATTCCGACAGTGTGGTCCATCCAGTAGCGTGCCAGGGCATCAACCGAATTACCTGGCGAAGTAGCGACGTAAGGCTCGAATCCATAGCCCGACAGCCCCCAAGGGCAGGCCTCGAGGCTTGACCTCATGAAGTCCATCGGGTGGCGGTACAGGCAGACGAACTTCGAACGTGGATATAGCTGCCGTAAGAAACTAAAGTATCTCCAAGTGCCTATGCTCTTATCACAGAATCGCGTCTTCTGCACGGCCGAGAGGTGGCTCCGCACAATGCCATCCATGGCGTCACGCAGCGGGGCGACCATTTCGCTGGAGAGCTGGGGCGTGCCAATCTCGGGATCAACCTCTATCCTATGCCGCGTCGACATGATTGACATGAGGTTCGCCATCTGAATGCAGGTAGTGGGAAAGTTAGTTTCCGCTGGGCAGGACAGGTCCGGGTGCGAGTCGAGGATGAACCTGAGGAGCGTCGATCCCGTGCGCGCCGCGCAGAGTACGAAGACTGGATCGGCCGTGATGCTGGAAGAATGCGTTGGCGTCAATGTGTGCGGTATCGGAATCAACCTGACCCCCAGCTCTAACCGGGCTCTTGCTCAATGGTACACATTCCTACACTGGCCAACTGCTGAGTTACGTATGTTGGTAGCCTGCTCTGGCAAGCCGCGATGAGTGAGTTTCGCGGGAGTCCGACAACGCTGTCACTCGCGGCGGAATTGCTCCCACGGGCTTCCGAGCATTGCCACGGCAGCGGTTAGTATCGAACCGATAACAACTGCGGTGATCAGGTACCCAAGCTCGCTAGCGAGGCCGGCGACAACGGCAGGTATAACCACCGGTGCTGAAGTGAACAGGTGCAGGACAACCAGCGGTGCCGGCCACACAACAGCGGCAATGAGTGCCAGAGCAAGGCACTCGCTCATCGTGAGGTAGAGGATCACCCAGAAGGTCGCGCCGATCGATCTGTAGAGAGCGAATTCCGGTCCTCGGACCCAGAAGAGGATGCAGAAGACAATGGCGGTGACGGCACCAGCGATGAGCCATGTCCAGCGGGAGGGCCTGCTTAGGTAGGACTCCAGCGGAGTTTCACTCCCCGAGAAGCTTCCCAGCCAGCTGGCCTGGGACGCCTGGCCATGTTCGGCGAGTTCTGCTGCGAGTACTGGCGGCAGGTCGGCTGACGCTGGATAGCGCACGGCCGCGTAGCAGGTCGTATACGCCCCCGAAGCGGGCCCGATAATGAAGATCGATCCCTCGTAATAGCTGGCTCGCGGAGCGAGGTCGACAACGTCAATCTCCGCGGTGAAGGGCGGGGGATTCGTGGCTATGCTGCCGGTGCTCGTCACGAATTGAAGCTGGCGTCGTGACTCCCTGCTGATACCGAGAATGGCGGCCGTATCCTGATCGACGAATACGTTGCCGGCGACATTCGCGCCGGGCTGTGCCATTACTTGAAAGAAGCCGGGCGTAACCTCGTAGACGAAGTAGGTCGACAAGTCACCGGGACTCAGTGTTGCCTGGCCAAGCGTCATGACAGCGCCGGCGTCCTCGACGTTCCTGACGCTCGTGAGGCCGTCACAGCTAGCGCCGGAGATGTCCGCTCCAGTTAGGCTGACGATGTTCGCGCCCTCGGAGAGCAGCGTCGCCTGCTCAGCCCTGGCTTGCTTCGCGGACAGGTAACTCTCGGCGAAGGACGCCGATGCGCCCGAGAGGACAATGAGGAGCGCGAGACTAGTTCGGATCATCGAGCCTGTGAGATTGCGTCCGACCTCTGTGGCGATACCGCGGAGTCGGACGACCGCAGGGCCGCGGGCTCGGCGGGTGCTCACTTGCGCACCAGCCGACCGCTCGTCAGTATCGCCTGCGCGTCGCACCGGGCGGCCACGCGCGGATCGTGCGTGGCCACGATTATGGAGGTTCCTGGTTGCCGGTTCTCCACCAGCAATCCGATGACGACGTCTGAGTTCTCGCGGTCGAGTGACGCGGTCGGTTCATCGCACAAGACAAGGTCAGCGCCTTGCGCAATGACGCGTGCTATCTCGACGCGATGCGTCTCGCCTCCTGAGAGCTTGCGCGCCGCTGTCTGCATCCGGTGTCGCAGCCCGACAGCTGCCAGTGCGCGGCGGGCGGCGACGTCTGCCGGAGCGCGCGACCAACCCTGCAGTACAAGCGGCAGTGCGACGTTATCGAGGGCACTGCGACCGCTCAGCAGGGTGGGACGCTGGAATATCCACGCCATCCGGCTCTGGCGGATGGCCGCCCGGCGCCTCTCACTGGATGGGGCAGCAACTCCGAACAGCTCAACTGCTCCGCCACTCGGCCGCGACAGCAGACCGACTATTGCCAGCAGCGTTGACTTGCCACTTCCGGACGGTCCCGTTAGCGCGAGGCTCTCGCCAGACCGCACCTCCAGGTCGATTCCCTTCAGCACGGGGCAGCCGCCGAACTCCTTGGTTACCGCTACGCACTTGACTGCTGCACTAACCATTGGAGTTCGCGGTTGCCTCGGGGAGTCAGCAGGATCGAATACGCGGAATGTCATACGGGTTAAGAGCGACTACAGTCGACGCAGTCAGGTCCCCGTTGATGATGACGTTTCCCTGATCTGCGGCCGCTGTCGCGGTGACAGGGATGGTCACATCCTCGCCGCTGACCAGCGCCACAACGCACGACTCGCCACTTCCGTCCACCAGCAAGGCACTCTGAGGGACTTCAAGCTGCCTGGGACCAGTGACATCTATCGTGCCGGATACTGTCACTGATCCTGCGCCGCTGGCCCCCGAACCGAATCGAGCACGCAGCAGCCGGCGAAGCGCACTAAGCCGGGGGATCCCGAGACCGTTAATCGCCACGCCTACCCCGGCGGCAGAGAATGTAACGTGGTCTCCCTGCTTCTGCGCATCTTGCAGAAGAGACAAGCTGGCATTGATCGGCGTAACGTAAGCTCCCTTGATTCCCGCTTCACCAAATACGAATGGCGATCCCGCCGACGGCGCGTCTTGTCCGACTGAAGCGCTTATATGGCCCACAGTCCAGCCTGTGGATGGGGTCCATATTACCCAGTCGGGATCAAATACGCCGGTAGCCGGCGCGCCGATGATGTCCGCTGCGGAGTTAATCTCAGCAACGAGTGGCTTATCGACGACGTCGCTGGCGTCGACCGGGGTGGCATACTCACCGGTAATGGCCGCCAGGCAGTCCCTGAGAACGAGCACATCGGCGCCAGCGTCGCCGAGCCCGAGCGGTCTGTATAGCGGCGATGACGCACTGCAAACGGTGCGCGAGATGCCGTCAATCGCAACGAGTGCCGTGCCATCCTCAACTACGGTGCCGTCGCGCGCGACCGACGTCACCACTCCGTTCCAGGCTGGCGCTATCAGGCTTTTCGGGTTACCGAATTTAACCACCAGCTGACCTGGGTAGCTCTCGCTATCCGTTACTGTCGGCGTAGCCCAGAGAACGGTAATGGTTCCGCTGACGCCGGGCAGCGTGCGACTTTGCCTGAGTACCCAGATCATGCCGGCGACACTAAGGCTCGCGAGAACGAGTGCCACGCAGATGAACAAGTGCGACACTCGTACTGCCCGCCCGTCAGCAGTGCGGTACCCGACGCTTTCGTTATCACGCTCTTCGTTGTCCATCGACCGGTGGATGGTGGATGTCACGGGTTCTGCATCTCGGCCAGGGCTCGGGCCAAGCCCGGCAAGGGCTGAACACTTGCGGCGCTGAACTGCCCAATGCAGGCAATTTCCGCGGAGCGCTTGAGAGTGCCGCTCTGCATGGCGCCTCGTACCGCTTGCATGACCGAACCAAGGTCGGACAGCTTCTCGAGCGAGGGAAGGGTGACGCCGTCCTTCCTGAAGCAGGTCACCATCTTTGCGAAGTCTGCCTCAGTTTGCTGCGCCGTGGCAGAATGATCCAGGACGTACACGGCCTGGACCGCAGCGCTCTGATCCTGACAGGAATTCTGGATTGCATCGATGCGGTTTTGGTCTTGCTGGCTCGGCCCAGTCGTGGAACTTTCGTCACCGAACGAGTAGGACGAGGTAAAGTTCAGCAAACCATTGGAACCTTGCACCGGATTGCTGACATTGAAGCCATTACGGCGCAAACAGTTAACTGTCGCCTGTACCGCGATATCGTATTCGCCCAGGGTAACGAAGCGGTCGGCGAGCAGCTTACGCTCCAGCGGGGTAATGTTCTTAAGGAGCTGGGCAGCGTCAGCCGATACTGCCGTCCCGGATCCTGTAGGAGTTCCTGGGTCCGCACAGGCAGAAATCAGGCACGTGAGCCCGAATCCGAGCGCAATGGCTAGCGCCGGACGCCACAGAGACTCACCGACCAGACGATCCCTTTTCCCAGAGCGCCGCATTGCCCCACTCCTTGGCAACGCCGATGGTTACTGAACGCAAAATTCCGCCAAGGCCTTGAATGGCATCTCGACCGCGGAAGAGGCCGTTCGGCGAGCGCGCCCGAACCTCTATCTATTCGATGGTTTCCCTAACCGGATTCGACCAGCCGCCACTGTACTTAGAGTCCCAGTATCCGTAGAAGTATGTATTTGCCTTAAAATAAGTAAAGAATCCGGCAGCTTCGGAGGCGAAATCATGATAGCAGGCATCTACTTTGGATCCGTAAAAGGTCGTCCAGCCACCGTCGGGTGGATAGTCCCCGTACCATTTAGCCTGATAGTTACATATATTGTCCAGGTAGGGCCGGAACGCACTCTCATAGGCGCCGGAGACGTAGTTGCCGTTGCCAGTGATGGTCATGCACTGTTCCCCGTTGGTGCCATACGCCGTGCAGCCCGTGGCGGTCGCGTAGGCCGGCGCCGTGGCACCGACGCCAGCGAAGAGGGTGCCGCCAGCGATTACCGTAAGGCCGCCGACTGCTAATGCCTTTGCGGTCATTTTACATCCCTCCTACCGATATATCATGAGACGAACGACTTGTTAGGGCAAGCGTGAGTTTAGCAGACTACAATGGTGGGTAGCAAGACGTATCGCGTTCTGCGGGCAGATCTGCCAGCCAGGCAGAATGGGGCGTCCTGATCGGCTCGCGGAAGGCACGGCAGGTGACTCTGGCTGTGTCCGATATAACGGTGATAGTTCGTTACTGAATGGTAGCTAGGTTCTCATCCGCGACTAAGGCCGCGCAGGTCAACTACACGATGTCGGCAGCGCTTGAGCTGGCCGAATACGGCGTCACCGCCAACATGGTCTACCCCCGGTCACTGATGCCGGCTGGGTTGCCGATGCGGTCCGCGGGTCCGTCGAGTCGAGCCGTTCGCACCTGCGCGCGGCCACCCGGCGCAGGTCGCCGACGTGATCGCATATCTGGCATCTGACGCAGCGGGGCTGATCACGGCTAACGTGATAAGCCTGCGCTGAGTCAGCCCAGGCCCGGTCCCTGCCGAGCCGCCGGGCACTTCCAGGCCGCTAGCGGCGCAGGGGACGGGTGCAGCGTGGACTTCATCCAGCCGACGAGCTGGGCCGATGCCCTGGCCGTGAAGGCCGAGCGGCCCGCGGCCGTGCCGCTCGCCGGCGGGACCGACCTCATGGTCGAGATGAACTTCGACGCGCGCCGACCGGACGCCCTGCTTGACTTGACCAAGATCGACGAGCTCGGGCAGTGGGACATCTCGGACGGCCGGGTTCGCCTCGGAGCCGGCGTCAGCTACGCCCGGATCATCGAGGAACTGGGCGCCAGGCTGCCAGGACTGGCGATGGCCGCGAGGACCGTCGGGTCGCCGCAGATCCGCAACCGCGGCACGGTGGGCGGCAATCTCGGCACTGCCTCACCCGCCGGAGACGCGCATCCTCCGCTGCTCGCGGCCCGGGCCGACGTCGAGGTCGCCTCCGTACGCGGAGCCCGGCTGATCGGCGTCGGCGACTTCTACACCGGCGTGAAGCGCAACGCCATGAAGGACGATGAGCTGATCGCGGCCGTTCACATCCCGCTGCCGTCCGGGCCTGAGCAGTTCAGCAAGATCGGCACCAGGAACGCCATGGTCATCGCCGTTGCCGCCTTCAGCCTGGCCCTGCACCCCGACCGGCAGGAGGTCGGGACCGGAATCGGCTCGGCGGCACCAACGCCGAGGCCCGCACTGCGGGCCGAGCAATTCCTGGCGGCCGCGCTGACTGACACGGGCCTGTGGGAGTCCAGGGCTGAGCTGCCGCCAGCGATCGCTGCGAAGTTCGGCGAGCTGGTGCGGGCCGCTGCCGCTCCGATCGACGACGTGCGCGGCAGCGCGGCCTACCGCCTGCACGCCCTGGCCGTCATGGCCAGGCGGACGCTGGCGTGGGCGTGGCAGGATTACCGCGGCACCGCGGGACACGGCGACGGAGGCTGACTGAGGATGCGCGTTACCGCGACCATCAACGGCGAGCTCATGCGCGCGGACGACGTGTGGGAGGGCGAGAGCCTGCTCTACGTCCTGCGCGAACGGCTGGGCCTGCCCGGCTCCAAGAACGCCTGTGAGCAGGGCGAGTGCGGCTCCTGCACGGTGTACCTGGACGGTGTCGCGGTCTGCGCCTGCCTCGTCGCGGCCGGCCAGGCGCAGGGCCGCGAGATCGTCACGGTGGAGGGCCTGGCCAGCGGCGGCGACCTGCACCCGGTGCAGCAGGCGTTCATACGGGCGGGCGCCGTGCAGTGCGGGTTCTGCACGCCCGGCCTCATCGTCGCGGCGCACGACCTGCTGCGCCGGGTGCCGCATCCGAGCGACCTGGAGATCCGCGAGGCGCTGGCGGGCAACCTGTGCCGGTGCACGGGCTACGAGAAGATCGTCGGCGCCGTCCGGATCGCCGCGGCCGAGCTGACAGGAGATGGCGAGTGAACGCTCTCGTGCTGGACGGCTGCGCGATCGCGACGATGGACGGGCAGCGGGCCGAGTACGGTACCGGGCACATCGTCGTGACCGGGAACCGGATCTCGGCCGTCGGGCCGGGCGCCGCGCCCGCCATGGCGCAGGCCGACGGGGAGGCCAGGCGGATCGACGCCAGCGGCTGCCTGGCCACGCCTGGCCTGGTCAACACCCACCATCACCTCTATCAGTGGGTCACGCAGGGGCTCGCCTGCGACGCCACGCTGTTCGAATGGCTGACCGCGCTGTATCCGGTATGGGCGGCCATGGATGCCGGAGTAGTCGGGGCGGCCGCGACCGCCGGGCTTGCCTGGCTGGCCAGGACAGGCTGCAGCACGACGACCGACCATCACTATGTCTTCCCCCGCCGAGGCGGTGACGTGCTCGGCGCGACGGTCGAGGCGGCCGCAAACGTCGGCCTGCGCTTCCATCCGACCAGGGGATCGATGGACCTCGGCCAGAGCTCGGGCGGGCTGCCACCCGACGATGTGGTCGAGAGCCTGGACAAGATCCTGGCCGCGACCCAGGCCGCGATCGAGAAGTACCACGATTCCTCGGCCGGGTCGATGCTGCGCGTCGGCGTCGCGCCATGCTCGCCGTTCTCGGTGACCGGCGAGCTGCTGACCCAGACGGCGAAGCTGGCCCGCGCGGCCGGCGTCCTGATGCACACTCACCTGGCCGAGACCAGCGACGAGGCGACCTACTGCGCGGAGCGGTTCGGCTGCACGCCAGTGGAATACGCCGAGTCGCTGGGCTGGCTGGGTGAGGACGTGTGGCTGGCGCATGCGGTGCACCTAGACGACACGGCCATCGCCCGGCTCGCCGCCACCGGCACCGGCGTGGCCCACTGCCCCTCGTCCAACGGCCGGCTGGGGTCGGGCGTCTGCCGGACGCGGGCACTGCTGGATGCCGGGGTTGGCGTCGGCCTGGGCGTCGACGGGGCCGCGTCGAGCGAGGCCACGTCCCTGCTCGGCGAAGTCAGGCAGGCCGTGCTGACGGCGCGGGCGGCAGGCGGGCCGCGGCAGATGCCGGTCAGGCAGGCACTGGAGCTGGCGACGATCGGTGGCGCGCGGCTGCTCGGCCGGGCCGACGAGATCGGCTCACTCGAGCCGGGCAAGCTCGCCGATATCGCGCTGTGGCGGATGGACACGTTGCCGCACGCCAGCATCGCCGACCCCGTCGCCGCGCTCGTGCTCGGCGCGCCGGCCCCGCTTGAGCTGCTGCTGGTCAACGGCCAGCCGGTGGTCGAGCGCGACGAGCTGGTGACCGTCGACGAACAGCAGGTGGCCAGGGCCGCGCGCCGAGCCAGCCAGGAACTGGCCGGCACAGTCTGAGATCCCCATTGTCGGCGGGACAACCTGTCGGCAGGCGGCCCGCCGTCGTCGGCTAGGTTCTGAACGTGACCTCACCGCGCATTGCCATTGGCCCCACGAACAGCGAGTCCGTCAGCCAGGCCGTCCGTGACGGCGGCGGCACGGTGGTCGGTCTCGATGACGAGGCCGACGCGCTGGTCTGGCTCGTTCCGAGCGACACCGAGGGACTGCGGCGCAAGCTCGCCACCGACGGCGCCGTCCGCTGGATCCAACTGCCGTACGCCGGCGTCGAGGAACTAGCCGCCACCGGAGTCTTCGATCCGGCGTGGACGTGGACATGCGCGAAGGCCGCGTTCGCCGAGCCTGTAGCCGAGCACGCACTCATGCTCGCGCTGGCCGGGCTGCGCGGCCTGCCCGAGCGGATAACCGCCCGATCCTGGGGTAAGCCGGCGGGGATCAGCCTGTACGACGAGCCGGTCACGATCCTCGGCGGCGGCGGCATCGCGACCAGGCTGCTGGAGCAGATGGCGCCGTTCCGGGTGCGGGCGACCGTAGTGCGGCGCAATCCCGAGCCTGTGGCCGGGGCCGAGCGGACGCTGCCCACCAGCAGGCTGCACGAGGGACTGGCGGGGGCCAGGGTCGTGTTCGTCGCGCTCGCGCTGACGCCGGAGACCACTGGGATCATCGGATCCGCCGAGCTCGACGTGATGCGGCCGGACAGCTGGCTGGTCAACGTCGCGCGCGGGCGGCACGTGGACACCGGCGCCCTGGTGGCGGTCCTGGACGCCGGCGGGATCGCCGGCGCGGCGCTCGACGTCACCGAGCCCGAGCCGCTCCCCGACGGTCATCCGCTCTGGGGCCGGCTCAACTGCATCATTACCCCGCACACCGCCGACACGCAGGAGATGATGACGGGCATGCTGGCCGCCCGGATCCGCGACAATGTTGCAAGGTTCGCCGCGGGCGAGCCGCTGGAGGGTCGCATCGACCCGGCAGCCGGGTATTAGGCGCCATCCTGGTCAGACAAGCTCCAGGCGCTTTTCCAGCGCGCTGGCCAGGCGCTGCAATGTTGACTCTGTGGGATTGCCAGCCCCGCGCTCGATCCGGCTGATGTCCGCCTGACGTACCCCGGACTGCTCGGAGAGTTCGCGCTGCGAGAGCCCGCGGGCTACGCGGGCGTCACGGAACTGCAGGCCGAGCACGATGGCGTCTTCGAATCTCCTCCGCAGCTCAGCCTCACCGGGCGCCTGTATGCGTCCACGCCTGGCCACCCAGTCATCGAATCTGGTTCCCACGGCAGCTCCATGCACTCGACACGCTTTAACGTATCACGATAGCGATGCGCTATAGCGTATCACCGTCCTGCCTCCGCCCCACTACCTGCTTCCAGACCGCTTCAGGGCCTCGCGGTGTGCCGTAAGTAGCTTGCGCGCCTTGCTGATCTCCCGCTGCTGCCGACGCTGACTGGCGTCTTGCGTCTTGTCGTAGCCACCCAGTAGCAAGATGAGCCTTTGGCCCGCGGTGCAGAAGAAAACTCGGAGCATGATCGCTTCGGCCGCGCCGCCGACCTCTCTGGGAGGCAGGCCCTCGATCTTGTGGCGGATCTCCGAGGCAGTCCAGCGGACGCGGAACTCATACAGTCCGCCACCCAGTGCCTTGCCGTACTCGGTCTCCACGACATCGAGGCCCCGCGTGGCCAGCACTAACTGAACCGCAGCCGTGAACGCTGCGCGCTTCTGCGGCGACAGGCCATCAGCCCACTCGCGGCACGGCTCACGCCCGCCCTGGTCGGCGTAGAACTCGACCGTCCAGCCACCAGCGTTGGTCACAGCGGCTGACGCTACCCTTTGTGCCCGACATTCCCGGCTCGCCCAGCTGCGCGGGCAAGCTGCAGACGGTAAACCGCCGAGCGCACATCATGGCCAGTGTCCCCAAAAGTCGACTACCGGGCAAAGATCATGTCTCTGGATTACTCAGGCGTCCGAGCTTCAGAAGCGGCCCGCGACAAGACTTCGTATTCATTGCCCGTGAGTAGGCCCAGGTGATATGCGCTCACGACCTCATCAAACGAGCCTTCGAGAATCGGCTCAGGGTCCTCTTGCTCGCGTCGCCATCCCTCACGGGCTGTGCCCGGAGCAGGCCGTCGCGAGGGCCAGGTGCGCACGCGGAACCGCTGCGCGAGCTCATCCAGAGTGAGCTCGCCACTGCGATAGGAGTCGATAAGGTCGCTGACTTCGCTCACGTGCACTCCGGGGGGTTCTCGCTGGACTCGATGAGCAGCGGGTCATGGCCATCTACGCCGTTTTCGAACACCATCCAGCGGTCGAACTTTGGTTTCAGCGCTTCGAATACCTTCCGGTTGATCGTCTGGCCGTCCTCAGCCTCCTGGAGCAGGATCAGGTCGGGAGATAGATGCCGTCCGCCAAGGCCACGGCCGTTGCGGTAGTCTTCCATGCCCGCGCGGTGACGATCCTGTGCCCGTTCCGCGCTTTTCGCCGCCGCGATATCCACGAACACTCCAAGGATGTTGCCGTAACCCGCGTCGCGCAGGTCATCGATGCGTTTTGCCACCGACTCGTAGCGGGACATGGTTATGTCCCAGATGACGTTCCGGCGGTCGATGTATGCCCGTGTCGCAAGGCTGCCAGCTATCAGTGAGGATTCCTCGTGCACGAGCTGAGAGCATTCCAGTGGAGACAGGCCTTCTACCTTGGGGATCATTCCGCGCTTGCCCATCTCCTCCTTGATGATGTCGGGGTTTACAGTCAAGTATTTGGCTCTGTCGATCCCGGCGAACCGGCTGAGGACCGTAGTCTTGCCAGCGCCGCCTAATCCTCCCGCGATGACTGCCTCACCGTCGCACGGGACGTTAGCTTTCTCACGGCAAATATCGTCGAGGATCCGAATCTGCTGATCGGCGCGACTCTTGGCCCATACCTTGCCGTCTGGATCGCGGGTGTAGAGCCGGGGAGTCGACATGCCCTGACGGTTAGCCTCGTCGAGGCGGAATTCGACCATCTGAAGGTGCTCGGCGTACTCATCGTCGGTAAGCGGTAAGAGATCCGGAGCGTCCGGGTTGTCGCTGACATGCACTCGGTCCGGTGTCTCAGCTGCGGACAAGCTTCTGGAATCGCCTGGGTCTTGTCGGTACGTGTCGGTGCTTCGGTAACGAGGAGAGGAGGGGTGGTCAGGGGAGAGCGCCTCTAGGCGAGCCGATAAGGCATCGGGTCCAGCTCGTCCAACGGGCGCGTCCACAGCCTTGGGCGTGTCCGAGGGAGCTTTCACTCCGCCAGAATGTCCGTTTCGGCAAGTGCACGCAACCAGCGCCCTGGCGGCCGCCCGGATCCGCGACAATGTTGCAAGGTTCGCCGCGGGCGAGCCGCTGCCGGGTCGCATCGACCCGGCAGCCGGGTATTAGCCGAACGGGCGTTACTGACAGGCGGGTGCCGTGAGCGCGTACTTGCCGGTGCTCGGCCCGTACACCGCCCATGTCGGGTTCAGGTTGACAACCTCCGTCCTGGTGACCCAGCCGACGCGCACCTGCAGCATGAAGTCGCCGTCGATCTCGCCGCCGCCGCGCTCGTCGCACACGATCGACACCCACATCAGCCGGATCGCACGGCTCTGGTGCGGCGGGATCACTTCCGGCAGGCCGTACGCGGCAGCGCGCAGTGCGGCCGCGCCCCCGCGCACCTCACGGGTTGACACCGCGACCTGACCGTACGGAGAGCCGGGGCTGCCGTTGCCACTGGCCGGCCCCAGCACCGTCTGACTCAGGTCGGTCGGGTTGTAGACGTCGACCACGAAGCCCTGCCACTGGCCCGAGCGGACGGGGATCGTGAGCTGGACGATCCCGTCGGCCTCGGTCCTGACCTGCCGGGCCGTGTCCTGCGGGTACCACCAGGCCGATGCACCCCTGGCCTGGAGCGAGCCGACACCATGCATGGCGGCCACGTAGCTGGGCCACGCCGCGGCCGCCAGGGCGACGATGGCGAGAAAGATCGAGGTGTTGCGGATCCGTCTCCGGCGGGCGCGCCTCGCGGCCAGCGCTGCTGCGGTCGGACCGGTCGGCGCGGCCACAAGCTCTCCCGGTGGGCCTAGCCGGGCCAGCACATCGGCGATGGTCTCGTCGTCGGCATCGGGCGAAAGGTCGTCGTCCAGGTGCGCCGAAATCTGCTCCTTCAGATCCGCCGCCTGCGCGGGCGGCAGCGCGGCGAGGACGGTGTCCAGCTCGGCCAGGTAATCGCGGATCAGCGGGTGGTCGAGGCTACTGCTCATGGTCGGCTCCCGCAGGGTCCCTGGCTGGGCCCGGAGAGGTAGAAGCCCTGGAAGAGCGGGATCGTGTCGGTCCTGACTAGCCAGCCGATCCGCACGCGCAGCTGTATCTCCTGGACGCCGGCCTGGGCTCCCCTGGCCAGGCAAAGGCTGGAGCGCCAGAGCACCTCCACCATCCGGAACTGACCTGGCGGCACGTTCTCCGGCAGCGTGTACCTGGCATTCGCTATCGTGCCGCCGATGTCGATCTCACGATTCGGCTCGGACACCCGTACAACGGCCTTCCCGAAGGGGATGCCGCCCGGCTCCAGTCCGAGCACTGTCTCGGTGAAGTCGCTCGGGTTGGTGACGGTGATGTACAGGCCCTGGAGCTGACCGGAGCGGATCGGGACCGTCGTCTGCTGCGCGTCATCCGCCTGTGTGTCCACCTCCCGGCTGTAGTCCCTGGCGTAGACCCAGCCGTAGCTGCCTCCCGGCTGGAGCAGCGGCGCGGTCACGAACTGAATCAGTCGGCCCGCCCCGGCGGCCAGCACCAGCGCGATGATGGCGGCCAGTACCCAGGACTGCCAGCGCGCCCGGCGCAGGCGCGCGCCGAGCCTGCGGAGTGCGACGGCGGTGGGGGCTTGCGGAACAGCGCCGGCGGCGGCATCAGCGGCCAGCTCGCGCGGCGGACCGAGCCGGCCGAGTACGGTCGCGACCTCATCAGCCGACGCTCGCTGCGGCAGCGCGTCTTGCAGGTGCGCGGTGATCTGCTGTCGCAACTCGACGGCCTTCTCCGAAGGCAGCTTCGCGAGAGCTAGGTCCAGCTCGCGCAGGTAGTCGCGGATCAGGGGATCGCGCTGCCGCATCCTCGTGGTCATCATCACCCTCCGTCTGGTGCGACGTGCACGTCGCCCTGGACGTGGTTGAGTACGCCGCCGACGGTGGCGGCGAACTGGGCCCAGTCGGCGCGGAACGCCGCCAGGGTCGCCCGGCCCGCGGCGGTGATCGAGTAGTACCGCCGGGCTCGCTCGCCCTCCTCGTCCCGCCATTCGCTGGTCACCAGGCCGGCGTCTCGCAGCCGGTTCAGCAGCGGATAGACGGTCCCGTCGCTGGTCAGCAGGCCGTCGGACGCGGCCAGATCACGCACAAGCTCGAGGCCGAACCGCGGCCTGAGCTCAAGCAGCGCGAGCACGCACGGCCCGAGCACGCCCCGGCGGAGCTCGGTCATGTCGCTCTCGGCTGCCATGTCTCACATGATGTCTTGTCACGCAAGATAAGTAAAGTGCTGTCCCATGGCGCTGAGGACCTCGTCTGGCGACCGCCCTGGACGGCAGCGCCATCGCCGGCACCGCCCTCGATGCGGCCAGGCCCGACCTGATGCAGCCGAGCCAAGCCTCTAGCAGCAGTAGAGCGATGCCTCTAGCAGCAGCGGAGGGCGGATTGCTGCTGCTCTATCAGCAGCACTGGCGCCTCCAGTGTCGTTCCGCGCGCTGCGGAACGACAGCAGATTGCCCAACGCTGCTCCTCGTGCGTCCTTGATCTCGTCCGTAAGCTCTGAGGATGAGCGCGCGGACGCCGACCCATGCTTCCTCTGGCACCACTGGCACCACGGAACTCACCAGCACCAGGGGAACCGGCATCGGCGGCGTGGGCGAAAGTCCCACGCGCCCGGACGGGACGCTGAAGGTGACCGGGCAGTTCGCGTACGGAAGCGACCTGTGGGCGGACGACATGATCTGGGGGGCCACGCTGCGCAGTCCGCACCCCTACGCCAAGATCAACTCGATGAGCATCGGCGAGGCGCTGGCCACGGCCGGGGTGTACGCGGTGCTCACCCACGAGGACGTGCCCGGCACCAACCGGTACGGGCTGGAGCACGCCGACCAGCCGGTGCTGGCCGCAGACGTCGTCCGCTACCAGGGGGAACCGGTCGCCCTCGTGGCGGCCGACCATCCCGAGATCGCGCGGCGGGCGGCCAAGAAAATCCGGGTCGACTACGAGCCGATCCGGCCGGTGACTGACGCGGTCACGGCGCTCGAGCCGGACGCGCCAAGTCTGCATCCGGGCGGCAACCTGGTCCGCCACCTCAAGCTCCGCAAGGGCAGCCGGGAGCCCGCAGCCGACGTGATCGTCAGCGGCACCTACCGCGTCGGCATGCAAGATCAGGCGTTCCTCGGGCCGGAGGCCGGCCTCGCGGTACCCGACGGCGACGGCGGCGTGGACCTGTACGTGGCGACCCAGTGGCTGCACGTGGACCAGCGCCAAGTCTGCGCGGCCCTCGGGCTGCCCGCGGAGAAAGTCAGGCTGACGCTGGCCGGCGTGGGCGGCGCGTTCGGCGGGCGCGAGGACCTGTCGATGCAGGTACACGCCTGCCTGCTGGCGCTGCATACCGGCAAGCCGGTCAAGATGGTCTACAACCGCGAGGAGTCGTTCTTCGGCCACGTGCACCGGCATCCGGCGACCATGCACTACGAGCACGGGGCGACCCGCGACGGCCGGCTCAGCTACGTCAAGGCCGAGATCTGGCTGGACGGCGGCGCGTACGCGTCGAGTACCCCGGCGGTGGTCGGCAACGCGGGCACGATGGGCATCGGCCCGTACGTGGTGCAGAACGTGCACGTCGATGCGTACGGGGTCTACACCAACAACCCGCCCTGCGGGGCGATGCGCGGGTTCGGCTCGGTGCAGACGGCGTTCGCGTATGAGGCGCAGATGGACAAGCTGGCCGCCGCGCTCGGCCTGGACCCGGTCGAACTGCGCTGCCGGAACGCGATGTCCCTTGGCAGCGAGGCGCCGACCGGCCAGATCGTCGATAGCGCGGCCCCGGTTGCCGAACTGCTTGAGCGCGTCCAGGCGATGCCACTGCCCGGACCAGAAGGGGCACGGCCCGACCTGCGCGAGCTACCGGGCGGCGTGGCGAACACCACCCACGGGGAGGGCGTCCGCCGCGGCGTCGGGTACGCCGTGGCGTACAAGAACGTCGGGTTCTCTGAGGGCTACGACGACTACTCGACCGCGCGCGTCCGCCTCGAGGTGCTCGGCGGCGAGCCGACCGTGACCGTGCAGACCGCAGCCGCCGAGGTCGGCCAGGGGCTGGTTACGATCGAGCAGCAGATCTGCCGGACCGAGCTTGGAGTCGACAACGTGGTCAGCTACCCCAAGGACACCTCGGTCGGATCCGGGGGATCCACCTCGGCCTCGCGGCAGACCTACGTGACCGGCGGCGCGATCCAGGCGGCCTGCCAGCAGATCCGCGAGCGGGTCTTGGCCAGGACGCAGCGGCGGCTCGGCCGCACGGTGGCCGGCCTGCGGCTGCAGGACAGCGCGGTGGTGTCCGACGCCGAGGGATACCTGACGTCGCTCCGCGAGGTGCTCGGCGGCGAGGCGATCGAGGAAACCGTGCAGTGGCGGCACCGCCCGACCCAGCCCGTTGACCCGGAGACCGGGCAGGGCTTCGCCCACGTCCAGTACGCGTTCGCGGCGCACCGCGCGGTCGTGGACGTGGACACCGATCTCGGGCTCGTCAAGGTCGTGAGCCTCGACTGCGCCCAGGATGTCGGCAAGGCGATGAACCCGGATGCGGTGCTCGGGCAGATCCATGGTGGCAGCGCGCAGGGCCTGGGCCTGGCCGTCATGGAAGAGATCCAGGTACGGGACGGCCTGATCCGCAACCCGTCGTTCACCGACTACCTCATCCCGACGATCCTCGACATGCCGCCGATGCAGGTCGACGTGCTCGAGTATCCCGACCCGAGCGCGCCCTACGGGATCCGCGGGGTCGGAGAGCCGCCGACGATCTCCTCGGGACCGGCGATCGCCGCGGCGATCCGGGCCGCCACCGGGCTGGAGCTAACCCGTATCCCGATCAAGCCCGAGCACATCACCGGTACCTGACGTGCCCTCGAGTCCGGACCTGCTCGTGCGCGCGGACCAGGTCGTCACCGAAGACGGCATCGTTCCCGCCGTGGTCGCGATCACCGACGGAAAGATCAGCGCCATCCTCCCGGTGACCCCGGCGCCGGATCCGGGTGCGGCAAGCCTGGTGCAACTCGCCGCCGACGAGGTCCTGCTGCCCGGCCTGGTCGATACGCACGTGCACGTCAACGAGCCGGGACGCACCGAGTGGGAGGGTTTCGCCACGGCGACGGCGGCCGCTGCCGCCGGCGGCATCACCACGATCGCCGACATGCCGCTGAACTGCCTGCCGCCCACCACCGGCGTCGCCGCGCTCCGGCTCAAGCAGACGGCAGCCGTCGGCCAGTGCCGGGTCGACGTCGCGTTCTGGGGCGGCGCGGTCCCCGGCAACGAGCCCGACCGACCCGCCCTGCACGAGGCGGGCGTGCTCGGATTCAAGTGCTTCACCGTCGACTCGGGCGTGCCGGAATTCCCGCCGCTCGATAACGCCGCCCTGGAGCGCGCGGCCGCGCAACTGGCCGGGCTACGCGGTCTGCTGCTGGTTCACGCCGAAGATGCGCGGTCCATAGCGAAAGCCTCGCACCCTGCCAGCCGGGCGTACGCCGACTTCCTCGGCTCGCGGCCGGACGAGGCGGAGACGGCCGCCGTGGCCGGCGCGCTGGAGATCGCGCGGCGCACCGGCGTCCGGCTGCACGTCCTGCACGTTTCCAGCGCGCACGTGCTGCCGCTGCTCGCCGCGGCGCGGGCCGAGGGCCTGGCCGTCACCGCCGAGACCTGCCCGCACTACCTCGCGCTGGCGGCGGAGGACATCCCCGACGGCGCCACGCAGTTCAAGTGCTGCCCGCCGATCCGGGAGAGAGCAAACCGGGATCGGCTGTGGGAGGGCCTGCGAGCGGGAATCATCGACTGCGTGGTGTCCGATCACTCGCCGTGCCCGCCCGCGCTCAAGCGCCTCGCCGACGGCGATTTCGCCGCAGCCTGGGGCGGGATCGCGTCTATCCAGCTCGCGCTCCCCGTTGTATGGACATTCGGGAGGGAACGAGGCGTGTCCGTGGCCGATCTCGCCCGCTGGATGTCGGTGGCTCCGGCGTCGATTGCCGGCCTGCCGGACAAGGGCGGCATCGAGGTGGGGCGGGACGGCGACCTGGTGGCGTTCGCGCCCGGCGAGCGGTTCACCGTGGAGCCGGGCATGCTCGCGCACCGGCACAAGCTGACGCCGTACGACGGCACGCGGCTGGCCGGCGTGGTCCGGCGGACCTGGCTGCGCGGGCGCGAGGTCTACCCCGGCGCGGTGACCGCCCGCCCGACGGGGCGGTTGCTGGACAGGCGGGGGCTCCTGGCGGGTACGCCGTGACCAGCATTCCCGGCTTCGCAGCGCTGCCCGACCTCGCCTCGCGGGCCCTGGGCGGCAGCGTCGTGGCCGCGAACGACGACCTGTTCGCGGAGAAGGAGAACCTGGTCAAGCCCGAGCCGCCCGCGTTCGCGCCGGCCGACTACGGGCCCAGGGGCAAGGTCTACGACGGCTGGGAGACCCGCCGCAGGCGGCAGCCAGGTCACGATCACGCGATCGTCCGGCTCGGCGTGCCCGGCGTCGTGCGCGGCATCGTCGTGGATACCTCGTTCTTCGTCGGAAACTACCCGCCGGAGGTGTCGGTGGAGGCGGTCGGTGCCGACGGCTACCCCTCGCCGGACGAACTGGCCGCAATGGACTGGCAGCCGCTGGCCGAGCGAACCGGGGCCAAGGGTGACACGGCAAACTTCTACCCGGTCGCCGACTCGCGTCGCTGGACGCACGTCCGGCTTTCTATCTATCCCGACGGCGGCGTGGCCCGGTTGCGCGTGCACGGCGAGCCGGTGCCCGACCCGGCGTTCCTCGAGGGTACGGTCGACCTGACCGCGCTGGAGAACGGCGGCCAGCTGGTCGACTGCTCGGACGCGTTCTTCGGGTCGGCGATCAACCTGATCATGCCGGGAGTCGCGCGCGGCATGGCCGACGGCTGGGAGAACGCGCGCCGCCGCGACGCCGGTCACGATCACGTGACGTTCGCGCTGGCGGGCGTCGCCGTCGTGCGTGAGGTCGACATCGACACCTCTTACTTCGTCGGGAACGCGCCCGGCTCGGCCGGCGTGCTCGCCGCCACGCTCGAGCCGGCCGGGGTGGCTGCGCCGGGCGTGGTCCTGGTCGGCGGTGCCCCGTCGGTCCCGGTCGGCTTCGGCTGGCGGGAACTGCTGCCGCGAACCCGGCTGCAGCCCGACACCCGGCACCGGTTCCTGATCCGGGCCGCGCAGCCGGCCACCCACGTCAGGCTCGAGGTGTTCCCCGATGGCGGCGTGGCCAGGCTGCGCGTGCGCGGCCAGCTGACGCAGGACGGCCTGGCCGCGCTGCGCGAGCGCTACCAGGCCACCCTGCCTTAGCCGGTCAGGGCACCACCCACTGCAACGTGAACGGCGTGCTGACGTCCTGACCCTTGAGGTTCTCGCAGTACAGGTTGATGGCCGGCGTGGTCTCCTGCCCCCAGTACTCGACCAGGCAGTGGTAGTCGCGTGAATTCACGGCGCTGACCTGCACGTCGCCCCCGAGATTGCTGTTCCCCTCTGAGTTCGTCAGGACGACCTCGTAGTAGCCCGCGTAGTACTGGATGACGATCGCCTTGGCGCCGCGCGCGCTGAGATAGTCCTCAGTCGGCGCACTGATGCCGCCCTTCCCGCTGGCCAGGACGTTGGCGTCGGTGGCGTGGTTCAGGCCGAGGATGTTGTTCGCGCTGGCGTAGACGACCGTGAAAATGCGATCCTCCGCCGTGCCGGTCGGCGAGTAGCAGTGCACGAACACCTCTTCGCCGGTCTTGGTGCCCTTCCAGCTGGAGGCCAGGCAAGTCCCGCCTCCCGTATCGAACGGGGTCACCTGCACCGTCCCGTGCACGCCGCTGGACTTGGGGCCGGGGTAAATGAGCTCGTAGCTGCCGGTGCCCAGGTGCTTGACCTGGTTGACCTTGTGCGAGGAGTTGTACTCGCCGAAGCCGGTCAGCTTGTAGGACTTGTTGTCTGGGTCGATCCAGGAGTAATCGAACGCGCCCGACGGCACCGAATGCGGGTCGGTGATGGTCACGTCAAACAGCTGGCTGGTGGTGTCAAGGGTGCCGGAGGGCGTATAGCACGCCACATATACCTCTTCGGCGGTGCTGGTGCTGGTCCACTCGAGGACCGTGCACGTGTCGGCCGTGTCGTAGGACGAGACCTGAACGTCGCCGTTGAACCCGATGGACTCCAGGCCGTCGAAGGACACCAGGTAGTCGCCCGTGACCGGGTCGTTGGCGGCGATCGTCACCGCCTTGCCAGAGGTGTTATAGGCGTAGTAACTATCGCCTTCCGACCACAGGTAGCCGGCCGACGTGTTAGGGGCGATGGCCGGCGCTACCGAGGTCGTCCGAGCGCCGAGGGCGTGGCTCGGCATGAGCCTGGACACGGTCGGCCGTGGCCCCGAGGCCGCCGCGGCCGACGTCGTCACGGCCAGCGCGCCGAGCGCGGGCACCGCAAGCAGCACGCCGATGTGGATGAGCCTGCTGGCATGCATCACTGTCTGCTCCCTTTGCTTAGATGCGATTGAGGATGAGCGGGGAGGCATAGCGCTGCTCCGGGTGCGGTGGCGGGATCTGCTGGTTCCGGAGCTTCTCGCCGGAAATGACCGGCCAGTGAATGATGGCCGGCATCGGGCGGGTAGCTCAGTGGGCGCGAGGTCTCACTTCAGTCTCTGGTTTGCGTCTCCGCCGATCCGCGATGATGAGCACCGGGCCAGACGGACGAGGGCGGGACATGCAGATTCCTAGCAGGGAGCAGGTACTCGGCCTGGCGCCGGATGCCGCTGCCGCCAGGGCTGCGCCCGGGCAGGCCGTGGGGTCCAAGTGGGCCGGCCTCGGCCACGACGAGCGGGCCGCGTGGGGCGAGTGCCAGGGCAGCGGCGCGAGCCCTTACCGCTGCCAGGTCGCGCTAGGCGACTGGGCGACGCGCTGCTCATGCCCCAGCCGGAAGTTCCCCTGCAAGCACGCGCTCGGGCTCCTGCTCCTGCTCGCCGACGGCGGCGTCCCGCTGGGACCCTGCCCGGACTGGGCCGAGGAATGGCTGGCGGCGCGCGCGAGCCGCCAGCAGCACGGGCAGGCGGCCGGATCGGCCGAGGACGCCGATACGCCGAGTCGGGCGATCATCGCCAATCCGCAGGCCCGGCAGCAGCGCGCTGCCAGCCGCGACCGGAAGGTCGATGCGGGCGTAGAGGAACTCCGCCGGTGGCTCGCCGACATCAGCCGTGGCGGCTTGGCGGCAGCCCAGGCGCAGCGATGGACGTGGTGGGACCAGGTGGCCAGGCGGATGATCGACGCGCAGGCGCGCGGCCTGGCCGGCTATGTCCGCCGCCTGGCCGAGATCGCGGCCACCGCCGGTCACCGTGGCGACTGGCCGGAGCGAATGCTTGACCAGCTCGGGGCCTTGCACCTGCTGTGTGAGGCGTGGACACGCCGTGACACCCTTCCGGCCGCGACCCTGCAGGCGCTCCGTACCCGCATCGGCTACACCC
>JASIBJ010000096.1 GCA_030045215.1 Streptosporangiaceae bacterium
ATCGACGCCACTGTCGTCAGGGGCATCCTGGTGCCCGCGGCCCTGAGCCTCCTCGGGGAGCGCACCTGGTACCTGCCCCGCTGGCTGGGCTGGCTACCGGGCCAGGCGAACAGCGCGATCCTACCGGCGACGGCGGGCCGCCAGGCGACTCGGCCGGCGGAGGCGAGCCAGCCGAACCGGCCGGCGGAGGTAGCAGACCGGGCCTGACCCCAGGCCCATGATCAGCCGAAATCCGGTGCGGCCCGGTACAACGCACCGGATTTCGGCACATGGCTGACCCATCACCGCGCTCCGGCTACAGTTGCTGCAACGTCCGGCAAGGCGCCCCTGGCACCTGGCGCGTGTCCGGCATAACACGCCGACCACCCCAGAGCCAGAGAGCGTCCTGATGGGTCAGCTCCCGCACAGTGCCGTGCGCGCGGGAAGTGCCTCGCGCGCCGTCGTGCGCCCGGTAAACGGCCGGGTTCGCAGGCCGTTCGTCGAACGGATCGCCTGCTGGAGCGCCAAGCACCGCAAGACGGCTGTCGGGCTCTGGCTAGCATTCATGGCCACCGCGTTCATCGGGGGCCAGCTCGTCAGTTCCGGCGGAGTGCAGCAATACGACCCTGGTCAGGCCGGGCGCGGCGAGCAGGTACTGACTCAGCTGGGCGTGGTGACTCCGCCCAGCGAGAGCGTCCTGATCCAGGCCAAGCCGGTTGAGCGGCAGCTTGCCAGTGACGCGGCCAGGCAGGTCAGGCGGGCGGCCCGCGACGTGGTGACCGCGCTGGAGGAACTGCCGCAGGCCGCGGCCAACATCCGTTCGCCGTTCGGGCGCGGCGGCGCCGCGCTGCGGTCCCCCGACGGCAGCGCTGACCTGGTGACCTTCACCGTCGCCGGGCCGAACGCGAACGCCGACGCCACGGTCCTCGCCGATGTGGCGGCGGTGCACCGAATCCAGGCCGCCAACCCCGACCTGCTGGTCCGCGAGGCCGGGGACGCCACGACCGACATCGCGGCGAACGCGCTGCTGACGCATGACTACCGGCAGTCGGAGTGGACCTCGATCCCGCTCACGCTGATCTTGCTGGTGGCGGTATTCGGCGCGCTGATCGCGGCAGGCATACCGGTGCTGCTCGCCGGGACGGCGGTCGTTACCGCGGTATCCCTGCTCAGCATCGCGGCGCAGTGGCTGCCGGTCGGCTCCGGGACCTCGGAGCTGGTGCTAGTCATCGGGATGGCCGTCGGAGTCGACTACTCGCTGTTCTACCTGCGGCGCGAACGCGAGGAAAGAGCCGCCGGGCACGACAGCGACACGGTGACCAGGATCGCTGCCGCGACCTCTGGCCGGGCCATCCTGGTGTCGGGGCTGACCGTGATGATCTCCCTCGCGGGGCTGTTCCTGACCGGGATCGACATCTTCACCGGGATAGCCACCGGCACGATCATGGTGGTCGGAGTCGCGGTCATCGGCTCGCTGACCTTCCTGCCCGCGCTACTGGCGTGGCTGGGTCCGTGGGCCGACCGGGGCAAGCTCCCGCACCTCGGCCACCGCCGGAGGGAGGCAAGGCCGTGCCGTACCTGGGCGGGCCTGGCCCGCCGCGTGGTCAGGCGGCCCGCCCTCTACGGCGGGGTCGCGGCGGCCGCGCTGCTCGCGCTGAGCGCCCCGGCACTCGGCATGCGGCTAGGCAGCCCGTCGCTCGACCTGCCGAGCAACCTCGGCGTGGTCCAGGTGCTCTCGGACATCCAGCACGAGTTTCCCGGCAAGCCGGCTCCGGCGGACGTGGTGGTGACCGGGCAGAACCTGTCGAGCCCGGCGATGGCGACCGAACTGGCGGCACTGCGCGGTGACGCCGGCGCCACCGGGCCAATCCGCGGCCCGGTGACCACCAGCGTGGTTGCAGGCGGCAAGGCCCTGGTCGTCGAGGTGCCGCTGGCCGGCAGCGGGTCGGGGAAGGTGTCCGACGACGCGCTGCTCACGCTCCAGAACCGGGTGCTGCCCGCAACAATCGGCAAGGTGCCGGGCGCGAGCTTCGCGGTGACCGGCAACACCGCGGCCAACTACGACTTCGCCTCGACGCTGGACTCACGGACGCCACTGGTTCTCGGGGTTGTAGCGCTGCTCGCCTTCATCCTGCTGATGTGCGCATTCCGGAGTATCACGATCCCGCTGGTGTCGATAGGGCTGAACCTGCTGTCGGTCGGCGCCGCCTACGGGCTGGTCACGCTGATCTTCCAGGACGGCCACCTTGAGTCGGTGCTGGGCTTCACCTCGTTCGGTGCCCTGGTGCCGTGGGTGCCGCTGTTCACGTTCACGTTGCTATTCGGCCTGAGCATGGACTACCACGTGTTTATCCTGAGCCGGGTCCGCGAGCACTGGGCCGGTGGCGCCACGGCCCGCGAGGCGATCGTGAGCGGCATCGGCCGCACCGCGGGTGTGGTGAGCAGCGCCGCGCTGATCATGGTGGCGGTCTTCTCGATCTTCGCGACGCTCCAGATGATCGACGTGAAGATGCTCGGCGTGGGCCTGGCAGCGGCGGTGCTCATCGACGCGACCCTCGTCCGCGGCGTGGTACTGCCCGCGTGCCTGGCCGTGCTCGGGGAGCGGGCCTGGTACCTGCCCCGCTGGCTGGCCTGGCTGCCCGGCCGCGGCCTGCTGGCCGAGGGCTCGGAGGGCTCTCAGCCGGTCATGCCCGCGCCCGCGCCGGCTGAGGTGAGCGTTCCCGCGGGCGTCGCTGCCGCAGCGGCCTCCTAGGGGAACGAGGCGCGACCTGGCTCGGTCTCGGCACGCAAGCGCGGGCGCGCCGGTCAGGGCAGGGTCAGGATCTCGTAGCCGTCGGCCGTGACGGCGATCGTGTGCTCGAACTGGGCTGTGCGCTTGCGATCGGCGGTCAGCACGGTCCACCCATCGGGCCAGACGTCGTACTCAACGGTGCCGAGCGTCAGCATGGGCTCGATCGTGAAGGTCATGCCCGGTTCCATGATCACCCGGACCGCCGGGTCGTCAAAGTGCGGCACGACCAGGCCGGAGTGGAACGTGGTGCCGATGCCATGTCCGGTGAAGTCGCGTACGACGCCGTAGCCGAACCGCCGGGCGTAGGACTCGATGACCCGGCCGACCGCGTTGAGCGGTCGCCCCGGCGCTACCGCACGGATGCCGCGCATCATGGCCTCCCTGGTCCGCTCGACCAGCAGCCGGTCCTCCTCGCTCGCGTCACCCGCCAGGAACGTGGCATTTGTGTCGCCATGCACCCCGCCGATGAAGGCCGTGATGTCGATGTTGACGATGTCGCCGTCGGCGATCACGGTGTCGTCGGGGATCCCATGGCAGATGACCTCGTTCAGCGAGGTGCACAGCGACTTGGGAAAGCCGCGATAGCCGAGCGTGCTGGGGTAGGCGCCGTGGTCGCACATGAACTCGTGGCCGATGCGATCCAGCTCGTCGGTCGTGACGCCCGGTGCCACGTGCTTGCCGACCTCCAGCAGGGCCCGGGCCGCGATGCGGCCGGCGACGCGCATCCGCTCGATGGTCTCGGCGTCCTTGATGTCCTGCTCGCCGCCGCGGGGCGCCTTCCTGCCCACGTACTCAGGCCGGGAAATGTGCGCGGGGACGCTGCGTGGAGGAGAAATCCAGCCTGGCTGGAGTGTTGCGGCCATGATCTGAAAGTCTAATGGCCATGGACGATGACAAGAGCTGGTGGTTCTGCCTCAAGCACAACGAGGTGGAGCAGGGGCCCGGATGCGCGGGTAAGGACCGGTTGGGACCGTACGCGACGAAGGAAGACGCGGAGAACTGGCGGGAGATCGCGAAGCGGCGGAATGAGGAATGGGACGAGCAGGACAAGTGGCCATCGGAGAAGGACTAACCGCTGGCCGTAAATGAGCGCTGGGACTCCGCACGAATACCCAGCTACACGCGAGGAGTGTAATTGCTGTCGCCGCAAACGCCGGAAAGGCCGCGCCGCGCTGACGGTGCCATTACCGGGGCGGCTGCTATGGCTAAGGTCCGCAGGTCTTGTAGGGTAAGTGCGGGGTGGCAGAAAGCGCGGCAAGGGAGCGCAAATTGACCGTGGATCAGCCGAGCGACTGGCTTCCACCGGCCGCCGAGGCCCGCATGGCCGAAATCCGGCGCAGCGGCACGTGGGGCTCTGCGCTGACGGCCGACGAATTTACGGCGATCAAGAGCACAGGCTTCGAGCCGGTCGGCCAGGTGCTTGGCGCTGCGGTTTACAACCTCGGGTATACCGGCGGCTATGGCTGCCCCGCATTCGGCGCGTGGGGCACGGGCCGGATGGGGATGGCCGGCTTCATGGGGCCGTTCAGCAGCCAGACTTCCACCTCGGGCGGCGGATCGTTCGGGTCGTATGCCCCGCTTGTGCGCACGATGTACGAGGCCAGGCGCCGGGCGATCGGCCGGATGACCGCCGAGTGCACCGAGCTTGGCGGGCACGGCGTCGTCGGCGTCCGGCTGACAATCGGCGCGTTCGCGGCCGGCGGCCTGGAGTTCAAGGCCATTGGCACGGCCGTACGGGCGCCCGGGGCAGCCAAGCTGCGTGAGCCGTTCACCTCGGACCTGTCGGGCCAGGACTTCGCCAAGCTGATCCTGGCCGGCTGGGTGCCGGCCGGGCTTGTCCTCGGCATCTCCATAGGGGCACGGCATGACGACTGGATCACCGTCAACCAGACCCGCTGGGGCAGCGGCAACATCGAGGTTCAGGGATACACGGAGCTGGTGAACAACACCAGGCACGACGCCCGCCAGCAGCTGCAGCGCGACGTCGCCAGGCACGGAGCCGAGGGCGTGGTCGTGCAGCGGATGGAGATGCGGGTCGGTGAGCACGAGTGCCCGGCGCAAGAGGGTCGCCGTGACCACCTCGTCGAGGCGACGATCATCGGCACCGCGATCACGCACTTCGGTCGGGGCCAGGCCCGCCAGACGCCCCCGCCGTTGGCGATCATGTCGCTGGATCCGCAGCGGCGGCAGGCGGCGCGGGTGCGACTCGGGCCCTGACGGGCCCGCGGGGCAGGCAGAACCGGGCCAGGCGGCGGCATCGCCAGGACCGGCAGCAGGACGGAACAGGTAACGGCTAAGGAGCGGCAATGACCGAGCAGCAGGGCACCGATATGCAGGTCCTGGGCGTACCCCAGGACGCGATGCGCAGGCTCGCCGAGCTGCGGCCGGGGCAGCCCGGCTCGATCTTCACCTCCGACCTGTCGGTGAACGAGTTTCTGCTGGTGCGAGAGGTCGGCTTCCGCCCGGTGGGCCTGGTGCTCGGCAGCTCGATCTACCACGTCGGACTGCAGATCGGCCGCTGGGGCCAGAGCCAGGAACTGGACGTGCTCTCGCAGGCCATGTACCACGCCCGCGAGCTGGCCATGACCCGGATGGAGGCGGAGGCCAACGCCCTCGGCGCCGATGGCGTGGTCGGGGTCAGGCTTGAGGTGGAGATGAAGGAGTTCGGCGCAGACATCGCCGAGTTCATCGCAGTCGGGACCGCGGTCGTGGCCGAGCACGGCGCGGGCGGGGGCGGCGTCACCAACTGGCGCAACAACAAGAACATGCCGTTCACATCCGACCTGTCTGGCCAGGACTTCTGGACCCTCATCCGGGCCGGGTACGCGCCGCTCGGCATGGTGATGGGGTCGTGCGTGTATCACATCGCGCACCAGCGCCTCGGGGCCAAGATGGGTAACATCGGCCGCAACGTCGAGCTGGAGCAGTTCACCCAGGCCCTGTATGACGCGCGGGAGCTGGCGATGACCCGGATGCAGGCGGAGGCCGAGGAACTGGCGGCCGAGGGCATCGTCGGCGTGCAGTTGCGCCAGCACAGCCACACCTGGGGCTCGCACACCACGGAGTTCTTCGCGATCGGGACGGCCGTCCGTCCGCTGCGCGAGGACCACGTCATTCAGACCCCGACGATGGTCCTCAGCCTTGACGCCTGACCCCGCGCCTTTCCGCGCGGCCACGTAAGGACGTCGCCGGTGACATCTCAATCCGGTCCCGGACTGCCGCCAGCTGCGGAGGCTCGCCTAGCGGATATGGCCAGCCACCAGAGCTGGGGTTCCTCGCTCGCCGTACCCGAGTTCGCCGCGATCTCGAAGGTCGGGTTTCAGCCGGTCGGCCAGGTGCTCGGTGCGGCGGTGTGGAACATCGGCGATTCCGGCGGCGAGGAATGTCCTTACGGCCGGGCCGTCTGGCGGCGCGAGGGCACGCCGACCGGCCAGTCGGCGATGGGGCTGATCCGGCACGTGCAGGCGCCGCAGGGTGCGGCCGCGGTTGGCTCGGCCCGGCCGCTGGTGTCCTCGCTCTACCAGGCCCGGCGTACGGCCCTGAGCCGGATGACCGCCGAGTGCGCGGCGCTTGGCGGCCACGGTGTCATCGGCGTGACCCTGACGGTCGGGCCGTTCGCCGAAGACAGCCTGGAGTTCCGCGCGTTCGGCACCGCGGTGCGCGCGCCCGGCGCGATCCGGCTCAGCCAGCCCTTCGCCTCGGATCTGTCGGGCCAGGACTTCACCAAGCTCATCGGGTATGGCTGGGTGCCGGTCGGGCTGGCGCTGGGCATTGCGGTCGGATTTCGCCATGACGACTGGCTCACGACCGGGCAGACCCGGTGGAACGCGGGCAATGTCGAGGTCGAGGGATACAGCTACCTCGTCAGCCAGATGCGCAGGGACGCGCGTAACGAGATGGAACTGGATCTCGTACGGATGGGTGCGGAAGGCGTCGTCGTGAAGGAGATGGAGACCCGGATCAGCGAGCGTTCCTGTCCGGTCGTGCCGCGCGGCAAGGATCATGTGGTCGAGGCGACGATTGTCGGCACCGCCATCGCCCAGTTCGCCCGGCTCGCCCCGCCGCCGGTTTACGGCATCCACAAGATGAGCACCAGGCGGCCGCAGCCGGCCCCGAGCCAGCAGGTGTCGGTGAGCCTGGAGGGCGAGGCCGAGGCGGCTGCCACCGAGGCTGCGGCCCAGCCCGGCAACGGGCAGCAGGACGAGCCGGGCCGCAACGGCCAAAGCTAGCCATCGGCCTTGGCTCGGCTCCGGCTAGCTCAGCGGGGCCGGGGCACTTCGGCCTGCCGCAGCTTGCTTATTCCGAGGGCGAGCCGGTGACTGAGTCCAGCAAGCGGGCCAGCCAGGGCCGGAGCCCGGTCGGCGGTTCGCGGTCGGGCGGGCCTCGCCGGGCGGAGGCCGGATCACCTACTGCCGCGCTGACCAGGTGCTGAGCCGCGTCGAAGGTCACTGGCGCCGTCGCTTCAGGCACGGCGAGCGACTCGTGCGCGAGAAGATCGAGTTCCGGGTCGCCGCGGTCGAGCGCCAGGACGGTGGCGCCCAGGCGGCGCACGTCATCGACGCGCTCAAGCAGGTCAGCCTGCGCCATCCCGGCGCTCACGACCAGCAGGGTGTGACTACGGTCGGCGTCGCGGAGCCGCTGCAGGCCGACGGAGAGGTGCGGGGGGGCACCGGGCGGGGGGGCCCACCGCACCAGCGTCGGCTTGAGTTCGGGCAGTCCGGCCAGACGGCTCTCGTCTTCTAGATGCGCGGTCATGTGCCAGGGCTCATAACTGGCCGACCCGAAGATGAGCAAGCCATGGGGCGTACGGGCGCTGCGCCGCAGTGCTTCGCCGAACAGCGCGGTTCGTTCGAGCCAGCGAGTGGGCGCTAGCAGTGCCCGCAGCGACTCCACCTGGTCCGCGTTCATATCCATCATGGTGCCGGAGGTGGCCGACGTTTCGCGGCCGCATTGGCGATGGCGGACGGGCAGCCGGCCGCCTGGCCGTCCCTGTCGCGCGCCGTTCGCGCTCCGGTCGCCCAGGCCGAGCGCCGGTTATGCCAGGATCGGCCCATGGCAGACGTGACGAAGCAGGTAATCGGCGTGCTGGGCGGAACGGGTGATCAGGGCCGGGGACTGGCCAGGCGGCTGGCGATGGCCGGGCACCAGATCGTCATCGGCTCGCGGGACGCGCGCCGGGCGGCGGCCGCGGCCGAGAGCCTGGACGCAGGCTCGCTGGTGACCGGCGGGCTGAACCGGGACGCGGCCGAGCAGGCCGACCTCGTGATCGCCGCCATGCCCTGGGAGGGGCATAAAGACCTGCTCGCCAGCCTCGCTGAGCCGCTTGCCAGCAAGGTGCTGGTGGACTGCGTCAACCCGCTGGGATTCGATGGCAAGGGCGCCTATCCGCTTCGGGTGCCCGAGGGCAGCGCGGCCGAGCAGGCCGCGGCGGTTTTGCCGGACACGATCGTGGTCGGCGCATTCCATCATGTGTCGGCTTCACTGCTGCTGGACCCCAGGGTCGACCGGATGGACCTGGACGTGCTGGTCCTCGGCGACGACCGGCAGGCCACCGACATGGTCGCGGCGATCGCCAGCGAGATTCCTGGCATGCGCGGCATCTACGGTGGCCGGCTGCGCAACTGCGGCCAGGTCGAGGCCCTGACGGCCAATCTCGTGTCGATCAACCGGCGCTATAAGGCGCACGCAGGCCTGCGGATCACCGACATCTGACCTTCCGCTTCGGCTATCGCTTGCCCGCTGCCCTGTGACCGGGCGGCTGCGGTCAGCGGTAGGAGTACTCCTCGGTCGGGAACGTCCCGCCGGCGACGTCGGTAGCGAAGGCCTGGGCGGCGTCCCGGAGCACGCTCGCGACGTCGGCGAACTTCTTCACGAACTTGGCCGTCCGGGGCGAAAGGCCGGCCATGTCCTGCCACACCAGTACCTGCGCGTCGCAGTCCGGGCCGGCTCCGATCCCGATCGTCGGGATGTCGAGGCTCTCGGTCACCCGGCGAGCGAGCGTGGCGGGCACGCATTCCAGGACGACCGCGAACGCGCCGGCGGCCTGGAGCGACTTGGCGTCGTGGAGCAGCCGCTCTCCGTCTTCGCCGCGGCCCTGGACCTTGTAACCGCCGAACGCGTTGACCGACTGCGGAGTGAGCCCGAGGTGCGCCATGACCGGGATCCCGGCGGCTACGAGTTCCTCGACCTGCCGCACTACCCGGTAGCCCCCCTCGAGCTTGACCGCCTGGGCGCCCGCCTCCTTGAGGAACCGGGTCGCGGCCTCGAGCGCGGCCGTCGGCGAGGCCTGGTAGGAGCCGAACGGGAGGTCAGCGACGATGAGGGCCCGCCGGGTGCCCCGGACTACCGCGGCGGTTAGCGGGATCAGGTCATCGACCGTCACCGGGATCGTCGAGTCGTGGCCGTAGACGACCATGGCCGCCGAGTCGCCCACCAGCAGCACCGGAATGCCCGCCTCGTCGAACACCCGCGCGGTCAGCGCGTCGTAGGCGGTGAGCATTGGCCACTTCTCGCTGCTGGCCTTGGCCGCCGCGATATCCCTGATGGTCAGCCGCCGGCCGGCCGCGCCGCCGTAGAGCGGCCCGGCTGCCCCGGCACGTGACGGACCCGCAGCCTGCTCAGGGCTGCCCGAAATAGCAGTCATTGCTGTCCTCCGCGTCTCGTTGCGCCCTTGTGGCGTCCCCGGACCCCTCGATGATCGCATGACTTGGCGGCGCCTGCCAGCGTCGGCCGGCATTACTTAGCTAATGCGAAATAACTAGTTGCAATACGATGTTGTTCCGTATCGTTAAGTGGTCACGACGGCGGGGGCCGAGAGGCAGGCATGGACAGTCAGGCAGTACAGAACCGGCGCTGGTTGATTCTCGGCGTACTGATCATCAGCCTCGCGGCAATCGTGCTGGACAACACGATCCTCAATATCGCGCTGAAGACGATCTCCGAGCCGCGGGTGGGACTGGGCGCCAGTCAGAGCCAGCTGGAGTGGGCGGTCAACTCCTACACGCTCGTATTCGCGGGACTGCTGTTCACCTTCGGCGTGATTGGCGACCGGATCGGGCGCCGCCGGATGCTCGTGATCGGAATGGCACTATTCGGTCTGTCCTCGTTGCTGTGCTCCTATGCGCAAACCCCCGACCAGCTGATCTGGGCCAGGGCGGCCATGGGCCTGGGCGGTGCGGCGGTCATGCCGCAGACGCTGTCGATCATCACGAACGTGTTTGACCCGAGGGAACGGGCTCGGGCCATCGGGATCTGGGCTTCGGCGGTGGGCGCGGCCATCGCCATCGGCCCGATAGTCGGCGGGCTGCTGCTCGACCACTTCTGGTGGGGCTCGGTCTTCCTGATCAACGTGCCGCTCACCGCGATCGGGATCATCGCGATCATCGCGTTCGTGCCGGAGTCCAAGAGCCCGACGCCGGGCAAGGTCGACCTCCCCGGCGTGCTCCTGTCCATCATGGGCCTGGTGCTGGTGGTCTACGGGATCATCAATGGCGGCGACACGGGCTCGTGGCTGACTGCCGACGTGCTCGGGCCGGTCGCCGCTGGCCTGGCGGCGATCGCCGCGTTCGTGTGGCACGAGGCCAGGACCGATCACCCGTCCCTGGACGTGCGCCTGTTCCGGGACGCCCGGCTGTCCTCGGCCGCCGCGGCCATCGCGCTGGTGTTCTTCGCCATGGGCGGCGTGTACTTCTTCATCAGCTTCTACACCCAGAACGTGCGCGGCTACAGCCCGCTGCACGCCGGCCTGCTCACGATCCCGCTCGCCGTCGGCCAGTTGCTGTTCGCCACCCGCAGCGCCCCGCTGGTGCGCAGGTTCGGCGCGAAGGCAGTCTGCACCTCTGGCCTGATGGTCATGGCTGCGGCCCTGGTTGGCTACCACTTCCTCGGCACGAACAGCTCGCCGTGGCTGCTGGAAGCCACGTTCCTGGTCCAGGGAGCGGGCATGGGCCTGGTCATGCCCGCCGCGACCGAGGGTGTGATGTCGGTGGTGCCGCGCGAGCGCGGCGGAGCGGGCTCGGCCATTACCAACACCTCTCGCCAGGTCGCTGTCGCGCTGGGTGTGACAGTGCTCGGTTCGGTGCTGGCGCAGGTGTACCGGAGCAGGCTGAATCCGTTCTTGACTGCGGTCCCGGCGAAGGCCAGGGCGGGTGCGACGGTGTCCATCGCGCAGACCCAGCAGCTGGCGCAGCAGCTCGGTCCGGCCGGGCACAGGCTGCTCTCCGCGGCGAGCACGTCGTTTGTGGACGCTATGCACCTGACGTCGCTAATCTCGGTATTGATCGCGGTAGTGGGTGCGGCTGCGGTCGCAGTCTGGATGCCTGGCCGGCGGGCGGCGGGCCAGCAGGCGCCGGCTCACGGGCGTGATGATGAGCGGGCTCTCGTCGGCGAGATGGCCAGCAGCCCGGCGCTGGGGGAGTGAGGGTGGCCACGATGAGCACGGCCCCGACCACAGCCGGTATGGCCGATCCGGTTCCGCCGGAGGGCGAGCATCGCAAGCCCGGTCGGCCGCGGAGTGAGCACGCAGATCACGCGATCATGTCGGCGGCCCTTGACCTGTTCGCCGAGAGCGGGCCCGCCGGTCTGTGCATGGAGCAGGTGGCCGCGCGCGCCGGCGTCGGAAAGGCGACGATCTACCGCCGCTGGCCCGGCAAGGAAGACATGCTGCTGGACGGGCTGGCCGAGCTCGCGGCCCCGCTGCCGGTGCCGCAGGGCAAGTCGGTCCGGGCCGATCTGATCGCGCTGCTCGATGCCATGTGCAAGGAGGCGGCCGACCCCCGGCGGCTCCGGTTGGTCGCGCTGCTCCAGGGAGAGGGCAGGCAGTACCCGCGGCTGAAGGCTAGGTACCTGGACACGGTTGTGCAGCCTCGGCGCGAGGCCATCAGGGCGGTGCTTCGCCGTGGCGTGGCCACCGGAGAGTTGCGTGAGAATGCCGACATCGAGGCGGCGATGTACATGCTCAACGGCGCCGCGCTGGCCAGCATGCACGCCGACCATCTCGATAGCCGGTATGCCCGACGGGTTGTCGAAGAGCTGCTGCGGGGCATTTCCGCCCGCTAGCCTCGGCCGGCTCGCCGGTCGGTAGTCTGGCCGCATGCAGCTGACCAAGCTGGGGCATGCCTGCGTCCGGCTCCAGAAAGACGGGGCCAGGCTCGTCATCGATCCAGGCGTCTGGAGCGGCACGGACGTGCTCGCGCAGGCCGATGCCGTGCTGGTGACACATGAGCACCCAGACCATCTGGACGCGGACGCGCTCCGCGCGGCGCTCGGGTCCGATCCCGGTCTCCGGCTATGGGCGAATGCATCTGTCGCCGGCCAGTTCGGCGAGTTCGGCGGTCAGGTGCGGGTGGTCCGGCATGGCGATACCTTTTCCGCAGCCGGCTTCGACGTGCATGTCTACGGCCGCGACCACGCCCGGATCGTTCCCGAGATCCCGGTCATCGCCAATACCGGCTTCGCCGTCGATGGCGAGGTATTTCATCCCGGCGACTCCTTCACGGTGCCCGACGAGAAGGTCGCGACCGTGCTGGTGCCGGTGAGCGCGCCGTGGCTCAAGTTCGGCGAGGTCGCCGACTACATCGGGGCGGTCGGCGGCAAGCAGGGATTCGCGATCCATGACGCCATACTCAGCGAGTTTGGCGTGGGTTTGGTCAGCAACCTGCTGAAGGTGGTGTCCTCGCCCGACGCGCCCGTGACGAGGCTGGAGCCGGGCACGACAGTCGAGCTATGACGAGGCAGGACACGGCGCGGCTGTTCGCCGACTGGCAGGGCCTGCTGCGCGAGCACGCGGCTGGCTTCGCCAGGACCGCCATCGAGAACATCGGCCGTCAGTATCCCTCGCTCGTGATTCACCTGATGACCGGACCCGATGACCTTCCTAGCCGACCCAGGGACCGTAATCCCGTCTTCTTCGGCAGCCTGGACTGGCATTCCTGCGTGGAGATGCACTGGCTACTGGTCCGCCTGCTGCGGCTGATGCCAGACGCGGTGCCCGAGGACGAGATCCGGGCGCTACTTGGCGCGCAGTTCAATGCGGCGATGCTGGCCGCCGAAGCCGAGTTTGTCGCCAGCCGTGATGGTCGGCACGAGCGCCCGTACGGCTGGGCGTGGGCGCTTGCCCTGGTGCAGGAGCTGGCCTGGTTCGACGACCCGGATGCGGCGGGCTGGCTGGAGGCGCTGGCGCCGCTGGAGACAGCGGTCGTGGCCGGGTTCCTCGAGTGGCTGCCGAAGGCCACCTATGCGAATCGGCATGGCGTACACGGCAACACCGCGTTCGCGTTCTCGCAGCTGCTCCCCTGCGCGCTCGAGCGGTCACCGGGCCTGGCCGATGCGGTGACGGCGAGGGCGCTTGGCTGGTACCGGGGGGATGCGGGTTATCCGGCCCAGTTCGAGCCGTCGGGCCACGACTTCCTGTCTCCGGCATTGACCGAGGCGGAGCTGGTGTCGCGGCTCCTCGGGCCGCAGGCTTTCTCCGCCTGGCTGGCGCGGTTCCTGCCCGGCATCGAGAACGGCGAGCCCGGCACCCTTTTCACTCCGGCCATCGTGTCCGATGCCAGTGAGGGTCAGATCGCGCACCTGCACGGGCTGAACGCCAGCCGGGCCTGGTGCTGGCGGCGGCTGGCTGAGGGCCTGCCGCCCGGTGACGCCCGGATCGGCCCGGCGGTTGCGGCTGCCCGCACTCATCTGGACGCGGCCCTGCCGCACGTGACCGGCAGCGATTACATGGTCGAGCACTGGCTCGCCGCTTATGCGGTCCTCGCGCTGAGCTAAGTCACCGGCAGGACAAGCGCCGACGGGTGCGCGGGATCGTGAAAGACTCGCTGATGCGCACTCGCGAGCCTACGGGCCGTCGCGAGCGGCTCACCGGTGCCAGTGTTGCGGGCGTAGCGGGGGTGCGCGCCGCTCGATACCTGCAGCCGCAGCCGGCTTCCGGCGCGGAACCGATGCGCGACCGGCCACAATCCGAACGCGAGCCGCAGCGTTCCGTCAGCCTCAGCCGTCGGCCGGCCCGGCGCGAGCCGCAGCAGCCCGTCGCAGATGTTGACCGACACGCCCGCGGGGCTGACCTCGCACAGCCGGGCGAAGAAGTCGGTGTGTTCGCGATCGGAGGAGACGCGAAGGTCGACCTCGGGTACGCCGATCACCTCCAGGTCGCTTGCCAGCGCCATGCTGGTGTAGGTCAGCACGTCCGGCCTCGCCTCGAGCATCCGGTTGTCGACCCTCGCGGCACCGTTCAGCCCTGCCGGCCCGGCCAGATTGGGTGTCGCGTGGGCCGGGTCGTAGGTGTACTCGTCGGGCGGGCACTCACCGGGTTCGCCGGCCTGCAATCCGCCCGCCGGATGCAGATACCAGGCGTGCGGGGTGCTGTCCGGCGGCCAAGATGGCAGCTCCCGCCACTCGTCGGCCCCGGTCACGAATATCCGCACCCGGCCAGCAGGCAGCCCGGCTCCGTCCGCCGACAGGCAGGCGGCCAGGAATTCCAGCCCATCTCGTACCCAGGTTCCGGCGGCGTCGTTGTCGGCGTGCCGCCACGGGCCGATTGTCAGTCGCGGCTCATGGCCGGCCGTGCGGAGCGCAGCATAGTCACGTAGCTGAGCCGGGAGGAAGATGTCGTACCAGCCGCCGACCATGCTGACCGCGGCGGTCACCTTGCCGGGGCCGGAGGTGAAGCTATGCCGGTCCCAGTAGTCTCCGTCCTCGGCCAGCCAGTGCTGCCAGTACGGCCTTGTGGCGCCGGTGGCGAGCCGGTCAAGCTGCCCAACCGGCAACTGGTCGGCCAGTTCGCGAAGCTTCCGCTCCCGAATCCGCTGTCGCACCATCGCGCCCGTGCGCTCCTGCCCGGCAACCTGGTCGATCCACCTGAGCATGGTCTCGAGGGCGAAGGATCCGCCTGCCCTGACCATCGCGCGAGGCTCCGACGCGGTGACCTGGATTGCCATCGCGGCGTGATCGGGGAGCGCGCTAGCGGCCAGTGCCCACTGAGTGATGCCGAGGTAGCTAGGCCCGAACGTTCCGAACGACCCCGGATACCACGGTTGCCGCCGCAGCCATTCGACGGTGGCGACCGCGTCGTCTTGCTCAACGGAGCCGAACGGATCAAGGGCCCCGCCGGACCCGAACGTGCCGCGGCAGCTTTGCACCACGGCCTGGAAGCCGCGCTCGGCGAAGAGCCGGCCGGCCATCATGCCCCACGGACCGCGCCGCCCGTAGGGGCAGCGCGCCAGCACGAGCGGAGGTTTGGCCGCGCCGCGGGCAGCGTACCGATCGGCCAGGAGGATGGCGCCGTCCGGCATCGGCACGCGCAAGTCGCGCTGCACCACGACGTCATGGGTTTGCGCGGGCGGCAGAGCCATCGCCCGCTCGAAGAACTTGCTGGTCAGCGTCATGCCGGATGCCTACTTCGCGATCGAGACCGGTCGCGCTTCTGGCTGCAAATCTACAGCTGTTGTACCGGTTCGTCCGGTCGGGGCAGCTCGGCAGTCGGGTCCGCCGGTACCGCCGGCCTCAGCCCCGCCGACCGCCGGCGACCTCTTCGCGACCGGCGACGGACAGCCAGGTCACTGTGGCGGACTCGCCCAGCCACACCGCCTTCAGGTCGTCTTTGAGAGTCTGGGCGTGGGTAGGCGCGATGGCGAAATGCCACGCTGCGCCCCCGGCCGAGTCAGGGACCCATGAGCCGTGAACCTGCTCGGTTAGGTAGGTCAGCAAGTGGACGGTGACCGCCAGCTTGCCGCGGTTCAGGATCTCCGTACCGGGGCTGACGGTCAAGACCACTTCAGAGGCGTGCCCGGCGGGCTGAGACATGCTCTTCCTCCTCGGGTGCGGAGAGCGTGTTGCAATTGGCATGCAGCGGCCTGCTCACGAATTCACTAGCTTGCACCGGGCCCTACAAGCCGATGATCCGACTGCTGCGCCTACAAGTGAAGGGGGCAATACGAGCCGTGCTCATCAGGAGGACCTGGCGATCGGCTAGGCGGCTCTGCTGGCCGGCCGGATCTCCCACGATGTCCACAACGGGCGGTAGCCCATGCGATTCCAGAACGGCGCTGCCAGCGGGTTGAGCTGCGCGTGGTGCAACAGCGTGACAGCGGCCCCGGTCGAGTCGAGTTCGCGGTGCAGATGCCGGACCAGGGCCGTTCCGACTCCGGTCCCGCGCGCTCTCGGCAGCACAGACATGGCTCCCAGGTAGGCGACAGGCCGGGGGCGGATCAACGGCGCGACCCAGCCGGCCGCCTCGGGCGGGTCGGCCTGAACCATTCCGATGGCCTCGCCGTCACGTTCAGCCAGCCAGATCCACGGCCGCGCCGCGTCCAGCGTCCGCGCCGCGGACTCGCGCAGGCGGCTGGCCGTATCGGGGCGGACAGTGACCGAACCGAAGTGCGCGTCGTAGCGCATCATCGCCATGCCAAGCCGCTCAAGTGCGTCCAGGTCACCTGGTCCGGCCTCGCGTATGCGCAAGCCGGCCTCGCTGGCGGCGACCGTACTGCCGCCGCCGGCCCGCACCGCCGGTCTCGCTGCAATGACCGTCAGCGGGCGCAGCCCGTGCTCAAGCAGCGCCCGCACTCCTTCGACGTCGCGGCTCGGCCACCTGACCATGGCCTCGCTGTCCCCGTCGGCGGCACCCTGCTGGCAAACCAGGTGCATTCGCCACCGCTCAAGCAACCGGCTGAGACTCTCGCCGACATCGGGTCCGGCGACAAGCGGAGTGAGCGCAAACTGATGGGCCGCGCCCCAGGCTAGCTCCAGACTCCCGGGCGCCAGATGCGCGTGCCTGCAGAGCCCTGAGGCGACGACGTGTCCGTCGGCCGAGGCCACGGTTAGATCGGCGCCGCACGTCGTGCTCTGCTCGCCGGGCTCCGGCAGCATGGGATCGATAGCCCGCCAGCGGCTCGCGACCTCGGCCGCAGGAGTCCCGCTCATCACCTGGCCTTCCTCCGGGCGCCTGGCCGCTGCGCCCCAGAGCGCCCGTCGGCCGTATCGGCTCGCGCAAGCCTAGCCGTCGCAGATGGGCTGATTAAAGGGCCGAACGGTCATATCCTGCGCATGTGGTTACGAGATATGCCGATTACGGCGGGCGCGGTCTGCCGGCAACCGATGTCTGCATGCAGGACGCCGTTGCCATCGCCGGGTTGCTGCGGCGCCGTGAGGTGTCGGCCCGCGAGGTCGTGTCGGCGCATATAGCCAGGATCGAAGCTTTCGACCCGGCCATCAACGCTGTCGTGACCCGGACCTTCGAAGCGGCCCTGGCCCGCGCCGCGTCCGCCGACGACGCCATGTCCCGTGGCCGCGCGCTTGGCCTGCTGCACGGCCTTCCGGTGGCGCATAAGGACCTCGCTGAGACCAAGGGGGTCCGGACGACGTATGGATCGCCGCTATTCGCCGCGAACGTGCCGCAGCGCGATGCGCTGGTCGTGCAGCGCATGGCCCAAGCGGGCGCCATCAGCCTGGGGAAGACGAACGTGCCCGAGTTCGGCGCAGGCTCGCATACGGTCAACGCGGTCTTCGGCGCCACGCACAACCCCTACCACCACGGCCGCACCGCTGGCGGCAGCAGCGGTGGTGCCGCTGCCGCCCTGGCCGCCCGGTTCATCGCACTGGCCGATGGCAGCGACTTGGGCGGGTCGCTGCGTAACCCGGCCAGCTTCTGCAACGTCGTCGGGTTTCGGCCGAGCCCGGGCCGCGTCCCGGGATGGCCGCTAGCGGATGTGGCCGACATGTTCGGCGTGGCCGGGCCCATGGGACGGACGGTCGCCGACGCCGCGCTTTTGCTGGCCGTCCTGGCCGGTCCAGACCCTCGGGTCCCGCTGGCGCTCGACCAGCCGCCGCCGGCCGTCAGCGATCCCGCGCAGATTCGCGCCGTGCTCGAACGCGATCTCACCGGGATCAAGATCGCCTGGAGCCCGGACCTCGGCCTGCCGGTCGAGGCCGACGTGCTGGATGTCCTGAATCCCGCTCGGCACGTTCTGACGGGGCTCGGCGCTGAGGTCATCGACGCGACGCCCGACCTGTCGGGAGCGGACGAAGTCTTCCGCACGTTCCGCGCCTTCGCATTCGCAACCTTCCGGGCCGATCTGCTCGACAGGCACCCGGACCTGCTCGGCCCGAACGTGACCTGGAACATTCTGCGGGGTCGGGAACTCACGACCGCCGACCTGAGCCGCGCTACCGTGCTGCGCGCCGAACTGGCGGAACGGATAAACGCCTTCTTCGACGACGTTGAGATCCTCGCCTGCCCGGTCAGCCAGGTGGCGCCGTTCGACGTCACGCTCGACTGGGTGCACGAGATCAACGGTCGGCCGCTGCGGACTTACCTGGACTGGATGGCGTCGGCCTACCTCATATCGGCGACGGGCCTGCCCGCCGTCAGCGTGCCCGCCGGCTTCACGACTGCGGGCCTGCCGGTAGGCCTGCAACTAGTCGCCAGGCGCCGGGCTGACTGGGACCTGCTGGCCGTCGCGCACGCCTTCGAGTCTGCGACCGGCCATGGCAGCAAAGTGCCAGAGTCCACGCCGTCCCTGACCGCCGCCCCCTCCTGATGGGCGGCAAGCCGCTGCGCTGAGCGCCTGGCGGGTCAGCCAGCCGTGTATCAACGCAGCTCACGCACGTTCGGCAGTGGTTTCGTCACGATCACCGGCAGTGCGCATTCAATGGCCGGCAGCCTGGGTATGACGCGGTGACGCGCAGACCCGAGGGTCCGCTCTGATCCCACTCAAACGGGAAGGAATACGGCATGTCCCATCATCTCGATACGCCGCTCGCAGGCCAGAGCGGCCAGCTCTATCTTGATGACCTGTACGTGTTCCCAGGTCAGTCCAGCACGGTACTGGTCATGGACGTCAATTCCGACGTCAACGGCCGGCATTCTGAGCCAGGGTTCCACCCCGAGGCCCGCTATGAGTTCCACGTGCACTTCGACGGAGCGGCATTCGAGACTCTTACATACCGGACGTTCTTTGGCGAAGCCGACACATCGGGACGACAGGCCCTGCAGGTGCACGCCCTGACCGGCGAGCAGGCCAGAGAGGACTCCGCCGCTGGCGAACTGGTACTCGAAGGCCGGACTGGCGAAGCGGTCAGTGCTGACGGCACCCGGGCCTGGGCCGGGCGTATCGGCGACTCGTTCTATATCGACCTGTCGTTGCTCGCGATCGTTAACGCGGCGGTGGCAGCCGGGACCGCACCGGACCTGTCAGCCTGGGAGCCGGAGAACGCCCAGAACAGCTTCGCCAACACGACCGTCGATTCCATCGTGCTGGAGATCTCCCACCAGCATCCGCAGCTGAAGCCGGGCGCCCGCACGGGCGTCTGGTCAGCAACAAAACTCGCTACCGACGCGGGTGGCTGGCGGCAGATTAATCGCGCCGGCCACCCCATGATGTGGCCGATCTTCTGGCCCGACGACACCGACTTCTCCAACCCCGCGAACGCTCGGCACCCATCAGAAGACCTCAGCGCCGCGGGCAAGTACACCGCTGACCAAGTCGCCGCCGTGGTGTCGGCCAGCGGCACCTCAGACGACCCCCACGGTTACGGCCAGATCGTGGCCCGGCGGCTGTTCCCTGACGTCCTGCCGTACGTGGTAGGCACGCCGGCGACTTACGGCTTCGCCGCCTTCAACGGCCGGACGCGGGCCGACAACGCGCCCGAGGCGATGCTGTCCCTGGTCACCAACACCGCCGTCCGGTCAGGGTTGAAGCCATCCGTGGCCGAGCATCTGCGAGAAGCCGAATTCCCCTACGTCGTCCCGCAGTGACGCGCTCCTCCCTGGTTGCGCCGGGCCAGGGTAAGGTTCCCGCGCCTCCGGGATGCCGCCCCGTTCTGCCGCTTCACCCGCCCCGGCTACGACCTTCTTCACCGCTGCCCGGCGGATAGCATGCGCAGGTGGGGACGCGCTTCCACGGGTGGCCAGAACAGGCGTACGCCGTACTGCTGAAGCTGGGCGGCGAGCCGTCGCGCGGGACGCGGGAGCTCGTACGGCGCGACCGCGAGGAGCAGGTGCGTCAGCCGATGATCGACCTCCTCAACGATCTCGCGGACATCGACCCGTGGTACGAGGACTTCGCCGTCTGGCGCTACGCCAGCACCGCCTTCTGGTGGCAGAACCAGTGCGCGGTCGTCCGGGTAGCCCGCAACATCGACATCACCTTCCGGCTCAACCTCGACGGCCTGCGGATCAAGGCCGGCTGGTGGTACGCCGACCCTGAGCAGATCGCACTGTTCCGTAAGGCGACCGCGTCGGACGAGAGCGGGCGAGCGCTGGAAGCCCTCGTCTCATCGCTCGCCGCAGACGGGCACGAGATCCTCGGCGACGTCATGAAGCGCGTCCCGCGCGGCTACCCTGCCGATCATCCCCGTGCCGACCTGCTCAAGCACCGCTCGCTGACCGCCGCGCGCGAGCTTGAGTACGACGCCGTGCGTGACGTCGAGCCGGTGCACCGCTCGTGCGAGCGGATGCGTCCGCTGCTCGGCTGGCTCTCCCGCCACGTGGTCGTCTCGCCGGCCGGGTAGGCTGGCCCTTCGTGATCCAGGCTGCGGGACTTACGCTTGAGATCAACGGCCGGGCAGCGACGGCCGGCGAGCTCAGGGCCCTGGCCCTGAATGGTTACGGCCATTTCACCGCGATGCAGGTGCGGGACCGCCGCACCCGCGGGCTGCAGCTGCACCTTGACCGCCTGGAAGCGGCCAGCCGGGAAATGTTCGGGGCCACGCTGGACGGCGGTCAGGTGCGGGGCCTCATCCGGCATGCCCTCGGCGCCGAGGTGCGCGATGCGTCAGTCCGCGTGATCGTGCAGCAGCCCGTCGAGGAGGAGCCGCCCTGGGTCACGGTCACCGTGCGCCCGCCCGCAGGTCCGCTGCCGGATTCCAGGCTGCGATCGGTTGCGTATCAGCGCTCCGTGGCTCACATCAAGCACACCGGTGACTTCGGGCAGGGCTATTACGGTCGGCTGGCCGAGCGGAACGGATTCGATGAGGCGCTGCTGACCGGCCCTGACGGCCTGATCTCGGAGGGCTCGGTGACCAACATCGGGTTCTTCGACGGCACGGCGGTCGTATGGCCGGCTGCCGCGATGCTCACGGGAATCACGATGCGCCTTGTCCAGGCCCGGATTGCGCTGCCGCAGCGCCATAGCCCCGTTCGCATCGCAGATCTCGGCTCGTTCGCGGCTGCGTTCATGACGAACTCACACGGCGTGGCTGCGGTGACGGAGGTTGACGGCCGCACGCTGGCCGTCGACGCGGCGTTCATCGGGATGCTGAAGGACCGCTACGAGTCCGTGCCGTGGGACGAGATCTGAGCGGGTGCCGGCTCGCGAGCTGTCAGTCGCAGCGGGGCTCGCGCCAGCGGCTGGTGATCGGCAGCCTCCGGTCGCGGCCGAAGTTCTTGGCCGAGATCTTCGGGCCCGGCGGATACTGGCGGCGCTTGTACTCCGACCGGTCCACCAACTGGATCACGCGCTCGACCAGTTCGGGATCGTAGCCCGCGGCCACCAGTTCGGCCGCGCCCTCGTCCTGCTCCACGTAGTCGTCGAGCAGCGGGTCGAGTACGTAATAGTCGGGCAGCGAGTCAGAATCCAGCTGCCCAGGCGAGAGCTCGGCGCTTGGCGGCTTGGTGATCGAATTCTCCGGGATCGGCGGCGTCTCGCCGTGCTCGGCGGCCTGCTGGTTCCGCCACCGGGCGAGATCCCAGACGGTCGTCTTCGGAACATCCTTGATCGGCCCGAAGCCGCCGGCCGAGTCCCCGTAGAGCGTCGAGTACCCGGTGGCCAGCTCGCTCTTATTTCCGGTGGTCAGGACCAGGTGGCCCTCCTCGTTGGACAACCCCATCAAGATCATTCCCCGGATTCTGGCCTGCAGGTTCTCGGCCGCGAGGCCGTGCAGGTCGATGCTGGCCGCGAAGCTGTCCATCATTGGCTTGATCGGGACAATCCTGGCCCGCACACCCTGCCGCTCCACCAGGTCCTCGGCATCGCTGACGGAGTGGTCGGAGGAGTACGGGCTCGGCATGAGCACGACGTGGACACGGTCGGCGCCGAGCGCGTCCGCAGCGATCGTGGCCGTCAGCGCGGAGTCGATGCCGCCGGACAGCGCGAGGATCACCGAGCCGAAGCCGTTCTTGCGGACGTAGTCCCTGACGCCCAGTTCCAGCGCGCCGTAGATCTCGGCCAGATCCGACAGGCGCGGCCAGAGCATCGGAGCCGCCAGCGGGGACTCGGGCTCGGGGGCGGGAAGCGAGGCAAGTTCTATTCGCTCGATGGTCATGATCGTGCCGTCGGCTGCGTCGACGGCCTGGCGGCCGACCGGGCGGTCCTGATCAGCGGCAGTGAGGTCCAGGTCGGCCATGACCAGCGCCTCCTCGAACTGGGGTCCGCGGGCCAGCAGATCGCCGCCGGGGGAGACGATGATCGAGTCGCCGTCGAACACAAGCTCGTCCTGGCCGCCCACTAGGTTGGTGTAGGCCAGGACGGCGCCAGCCTCGCGCGCGCGCCGCTGGCACAGT
>JASIBJ010000097.1 GCA_030045215.1 Streptosporangiaceae bacterium
TCAAGTTCGAGGCCGTGCTCGACCGGGCCGTGGCTCTGGGATTCGACGCGGTTTGCACCGGGCACTACGCCGGCCTCGAGCCCGTGCCTGGCGCGGCCGGCCTCCGCCGGCTGGTGCGCAGCGTCGACGCCGCCAAGGATCAGTCGTACGTGCTCGGGGTACTGACCAGCGGGCAGCTGAGCCGGGCCATGTTCCCCCTTGGCGGCAGCACGAAGGAGCAGGTGCGGAAGGAGGCGGCCGACTGTGGCCTCGGCGTGGCCGACAAGCCGGACAGCCACGACGTGTGCTTCATTGCCGACGGCGACACCCGCCGCTTCCTGCAGAGCCAGCTTGGTCGCGCGCCAGGCGACATTGTCGACACCGAGGGGACCGTGCTCGGCACCCACGACGGGAGTTTCGGCTTCACCATCGGCCAGCGCAAGGGCCTGCACATCGACCGGCCCGCGCCCGATGGCAGGCCGCGGTTCGTGCTGAGCATCGAGCCGGTGTCCCGGACGGTGACGGTCGGACCCGCCGAGGCGCTCGACGTGTTCGAGATTGAGGCGAGCAAGCCGGTCTGGTCGGGCTGCGAGCCGCCGCGCGGGCCGCTTGACTGCCAGGTTCAGTTGCGCGCGCATGGTGAGGCGTATCCGGCCGTCTGCGAGGCCGAGGGCCCGGCCGTCAGGATCACGCTGTCTGCGCCGGCCCGCGGGATCGCCCCGGGCCAGGCCGCCGTTTTCTACGAAGGTGATGCCGTCCTCGGCTCCGCCACCATCGCCGGGACTCAGCCCCGACCGGGTGATCGGCGGTCCTGATGCGTCGGCAGCAAGCGCGCCGCGAGCCGGGGCGCCACGACTGCCGCCGGCCGCCGGGCGGGCCTCCGCTGCCGAGCCGAGCGCACTAACGACGGGCGAAGCGATGTCGGCCGAACGAGCGTCGGTACCTCCCGCAGGCGCGGCACGTCAGCGTCTGTAATGCCGGCAGTTGGCTTCTGGAAAAGCATGGCCGAGGGGTAGTCGACGTAGTCGCACTCTCTGATATAGGAGAATCCGCGCTTCTCGTAATATTCGTGCAGCATCGTATTCGTTGTCCACACGTCTATTCTGATCCAGCCGGCGCCGTATTGCGCGGCCGCCCACTTGCCCGCCCAGTCGAACAGTTCATTGCCGATAGCCTGGCCGCCATAATCGCGGCATACAATGAGCCGCGAGACGTAAACGGCAGGATCGGTGCTCTCCGCATCGGTCCAGAGTTTGGGATTGCCCCGCGGTCGGCACGAGATCGTGGCGACCGGGCGGCCGTCGTCCTCGACCATCCACGTGCACTTGTCACGGATGCCGCGCCTGACCCGTTTGTCACGCCGACGCTCATCCGGCCAGGGCTTCGACCACTGGTCGGTGCCCTTGTCAGCCAGCCAGGCCGCCGCCTCGTCGATGAAGCCGAGGATGATCGGCATGTCATCGTTCTCAGCGGGGCGGACATGAAGCATCAGGCTTGCCACTTTCTGCTGGTCGCTGGCTGGTGCGGACGAGCGCTTAGCCAAAAGGCCGCGACGGCATTGGCGTAGCCTGGCGCTTCGCTGGGTGGAAGCCTAGCTTAGAGCTTTTCGGACATGCCCCGAGGGCTATCGGGGGGAGTTGCCCGCTCACCGGGCTCCGCCTCGACCCTACCCGCCGGCTGGAATAGTGACCTTGATTTCAAACCAATTCCGATCAGCCGGATACACTGTGACAGTCAGCCTTATCGGCTCGCCGTGCTGATCATATGCGGTGCGAAAGTTCTCGAATACGGCGACACGCCCGTCTTCGGGGAGCTTAAAGAAACTCGTCTCGGTGGCCCCCGGCGTCCGAACCGTGATGACATCCCGGTAGCCCACCTGTTCGATACCGAACTCGCGGCGCAGATACTGAACCGTCCCCTCCTTGATGTCAACAGCCTCGATCAGCCGACTCGCGCCGCGGACCGTAACCAGTTCCATGGGGTAGAAAGAGGTTTGCAGCGAATAGGGCTCGTCGTCGACGAATCGCTGCTGGTGCCTCAGCACTACCTGACTGCCCGGTGCCAGGCGCAGTTCGACGGCCACGAGTTTCGTAGCCGGCTGTATCTCTATCCGCGGGACCGTGCTCCGGGGCGCGCGCTGCTGTCGGCGCACGTCAATGTAGTACTGAGCCTCCTCGCCGGTGCCGAGGTCATGGGTCGCGGACAGGCTGGTGACGATCGGGGTGATCTTGGGCCGGACGAAGGTGCCCTGGCCCGGGTGGGCCTCGACCAGTCCCCTCGTGGTCAGCTGCTTGATCGCGTCGCGCACGGTGCTTCGCGACGCGCCCCAGGTATCAGAGATTTCCTGCTCGGTCGGCAGCTGGTCGCCCTCCGCGAGCCTGCCGGCCTCGATGTCCCGCTGCAAACTGTCGGCGATCTGACGGTAAAGGGGATCAGGCATCGCGGCCCGTCCCGGCCTCGGCCGATCTCGGGCTCCTCATCATGCGGGCCTGCGCCGGGACTACCCCGGAGAACACGGCGAACTCGTTCCGATCCGCAGCGAACACGCTGACCGTCAGCCTGAACGGCCGGTCCTCGGTGTCGAAGGCCGTCCTGAACGTCTCGAACACCGAGACCCGGCCGCTGTCGGGCAGTTCGAAGAACAGCGTCTCGGTGACGGTCGGGGTCCTGACGGTGATCAGGTCGCTATACCTGGCCTGCCGCAAGCCGAGCACCTCCTCCAGGTACGCGCTGGTACCGGGATGGATCGCTTCGGGCGCGAGCAGCTGGGTCGCGCCAGCGTGCACGAGCGCCATCGGGTAATACGACGTCTGAAGCGAGAACGGTGCGCCATCGATGAAGCGCTCCTGGCGCCTGGAGACGACCGAGGTGCCGACCGGCACCTGCAACTCCTCGGCGACCACGTCGGCCGCCTGGAGGACGGCCACCTGCGGCCTGCTGGCGCGCGGGCTCCTGCCCTGGACCACGACCTCGGCCTCGAAGGCCTGGCCCTCGCCGCCGCCAAGTCCGGTCTCGGGATCCGCGGACAACGTCGTGATGAACGGCTCCGCTCGCTCCACGACATAGGTGCCCTGTCCCGGCCTCGTTCTCACGAGCCCGCGCGTGGTGAGCCAGCGCACCGCGTCGCGCACGGTGTTGCGGGAGGCGCCATACCGTTCACGCAACTCGGGCTCGGTCGGGAGCCGCTGGCCCGGCGTCAGGACGCCGGCCTCGATCTGCTGCTGCAGGTCTTCTGCTATCTGCCGGTAAAGCGGGCCGAACATCGCGTACCTCCAGGTACCTCACATCCCTACAAAGAGGAAAGCTGGACCTAGTGGAATCAGGCTAGCAATCCGAATCTTTGGGCTCGAGCTGTTGCCCTCCAATCGCGGGCATGTCACCCTAGGAGAGGATCCAAATGTAGGGATGGCTAGAACTATAGGTTTGATAGGGATGAGACTCAAGTTCTGGTCACCGCCGGGTTCGCGACTCGCCGGCGAATCACGACCCGCCAGCCAACAGTGAGGCCGGGCCACTCGACCAAAGAGGACGACGCTGGTTGGAGGTAAGGCCAGCAATGGCAGCACTCGGTGCGATCATTTTCGCCGCTGGAGCGGGGTTCGGGCTTGTCGTGGTGGTCACGGTCATCGTGATCATCGGCGTCAGGCAGGAAGAGCGCTATATGACCCTCGAGCACAGGCAAGCGCCGAGCGCCCTGGCTCAGTTCGCCCGAATCATCGTCGGCCGCTACGTCCGCAAGGAACAGAACGGCGTGACCGGCCGGGACGAATCCAATGGCTCGCGCGAGCACAGCACCAGCTCGAGGTCGTAACCGGCCTGAGGGCCGCGCCTGACCGCCGCTGCTGCACCGCCGCGACGGCGGGGGCGCGGTGCGGCAGCGGCCCGGCTCGCCGCAAGCACGCGGCCTGTCGGCCCGCGCCATTAGGCTCTGAGCGTGGAAAAGCAGAGCCAGCAATTCGCCTGGCCGGAGGCGAGCGCGACTGGTGTCGGCTCGATGCCGGGAACGGACCCGGCGCAGGCCTGCCGGGTGGTGTTCGGGGAGCTGCCTGACCTGCCCTACCTGCCCGAGCTGCCGGCCCGCGGACCGGGGGCCGACCTCACCGGCCGGAGCGCCGCGTTGCTCCTGGACATGCCGGTGCAAACGACCACCGGGGGCTGGAAGCTGGCCGAACGGCCCGGTCGCGACGCGAGCCGGGCGGCCGGGTTTCTCTCCCACGACCTGGACACACTCGAAGAAGTCGCGGAGGGATACGAAGGCGTCCTCAAGATACAGGCCAGCGGCCCGGTCACGCTGGCCGCGACGCTCGAGCTGACCCGCAGCCTGGACCCCGCGCTGTCCGATCAGGGAGCGCTGGCTGACCTGACCGCCTCGCTGGCGGAAGGGCTCGCCGCCCATGTGGCCGACGTCCGCAAGCGAGTTCCCGGCGCGGCCGTGATCCTGCAGCTCGACGAGCCGTCGCTTCCGGCCGCGCTCGCCGGCCGGGTTCCGACGGCAAGCGGGCTCAACTTCGTCCGCGCGCTTGAGCCGGTGACCGCGAGCGAGCGACTGGGAACTGTGCTCGCAGCCGCCGGGGGCGTCGCCAGCACGATGGTGCACTGCTGCGCCGGACACGCCTCGTTCCGTGAAATAGCCAATGCGGGCGCGAAGGGCATCGGTTTCGATCTCGGTCTGCTCAGCAACGCCGATATCGACCTGGTGGCCGAACTGGCCGAGGCCGGGGTCGAGCTGATGGTCGGGGCGCTACCGACATGGGCCACGGAGCGGCTGGTGAGTGGACCGCCGCTGCGCGCGAGGCACACCGCCGAGGCAGTGGTCGAGCTGTGGCGCAAGACAGGGCTGGCGCCTGAGCTGCTGGCTGCCTCGGTCGTGATCACGCCGACGTGCGGGCTGGCGGGCGCGTCCCCCGCAGCCGCGCGGGCCGCGCTCGAGCACTGCCGGGAAGCGGCGCGAATCGCGCCCGAGATGATCAACCCGAGCTGATCGACCCGTGCTGATCGAATAGGGACCGAGGAGAGTACCCCCGATGGCGGACCAAGATCCCAGGAAGCGGCACGCGGAGCTGTCGACCGAGCTGCTTGAGCACCAGTACCGCTATCACGTGCTCGACTCGCCGCTGATCTCCGATGCCGAGTACGACGCGATGATGCGCGAACTGGTCAGCATCGAGCAGCAGATTCCTGAGCTGCGTACGCCCGACTCGGCCAGCCAGCGAGTCGGCGGGATGATCTCGACCGAGTTCACGGCGGTGCAGCACCTGCAGCGGATGGAGAGCCTGGACAACGTGTTCTCGGCCGAGGATCTCGATGCCTGGGTGGCGCGCGCGGAGCGGCTTGGCGGCCGGGGCGGCCCGTACGTGTGCGAGCTGAAGATCGACGGCCTGGCGGTGGCCCTCGTCTACCGCAGGGGACGGCTACAGCGGGCCGCCACCAGGGGCGACGGAGTCACCGGCGAGGACGTGACCCCGAACGTCAAGACGATCGCGGCCGTGCCGACGCGGTTGTCCGGCTCGGGCTGGCCGGACACGCTGGAGGTTCGCGGCGAGGTGTTCCTGCCGGTGAAGGCGTTCGAGGACCTGAACGTGCGACTCACGGAGGCCGGGAAGGCGCCGTTCGCGAACCCGCGTAACTCGGCGGCCGGGTCGCTGCGGCAGAAGGACCCCCGGATCACCGCATCGCGAGCGCTCAACATGATCCTGCACGGCGTCGGGATGGTCGAGGGCCTGGCCGACCCGCCGGAGAGCCAGTCCGGCTGGTATGAGCGGCTGCGGTCCTGGGGCCTGCCGGTCAGCGACCTGTACAAGGTCGTGCCAGGAATCGACGGCGTCCGGGACTACATCGCGCATTACGCCGAGCACCGGCATGACCCGGCCTACGAGATCGATGGCGTCGTGGTCAAGATCGACGACCTCGCGCTGCAGCGCCGCCTCGGATCCACCAGCCGGGCGCCGCGCTGGGCCATCGCCTACAAGTACCCGCCCGAGGAGGTCAACACCCGGCTGCTGGACATCCGCGTGAACGTGGGCAGGACCGGGCGGGTCACCCCGTTCGCCGTGATGGAACCGGTCAAGGTGAGCGGCTCGACCGTCGAGAATGCCACGCTGCACAACGCGGACGAGATCGCCCGCAAGGGCGTGCTCATTGGCGACATGGTGGTGCTGCGCAAGGCGGGTGACGTCATTCCCGAGGTCGTCGGGCCGGTCGCGGAC
>JASIBJ010000098.1 GCA_030045215.1 Streptosporangiaceae bacterium
GACACCGCGGACCTTCAGTGCTGCTCGCGACGTAGAAGCGAGGTGGTGGCTGGTGTCCTTGCCGGCACGTATCGGAGTTCTGGTCGTGGCGTTCCTCGCCGTCGTGGCGATCAGTCTTTTCGTAGTTATCAAGCTCTTCCTGGGTGATGGTCCGCCGACGGTCGCCTTCGGTACCACCGTGGCCGCCGACACCGGCGCCACGGTGAACGTCGTCATGCAGGAGGACCCGCAGAACGACGTCAGCACCCACCCGGACTGGGTGTCCTACTTCGTCCAGAGCCCTGTGACCCACCAGTGGGTGCACACCACCCTGTTCCAGGTGCCGGCCGGCAGCAAGATCGACATGACGATCTACGGCTTCGACGGCTGCACGCCGCTGCGGAACAACCTGTGGGGCCAGGTCACGGGCACCATCGGCAACGTGGCCTACGAAAACGGCAAGCCGTTCACGGACCTGAACTCCTATTCGGGCTGCAACGTGGCGCACACCTTCTCGATGCCGGGCCTCGGGCTGAACGTCCCGATGGGGTCACCCACGCTGGCCCAGATCGCCAAGCCGGGTCTGTGCAGCGTGTCGCCCTGTACGGTTACGCCTGGCAACCCGCACGTGGTGATGACGTTCAGCTTCATGTCGCCGAAGACGCCCGGCGAGTACTTCTGGCAGTGCCGCATCCCCTGCGGCGGCGGCTTCATCGACGGATTCGGCGGCCCGATGCAGACGATCGGCTTCATGACCGGCAACATGGTGGTGGTTAACTGATGGCAGCTTCGACCGCGCCAGAACCCGTCGCCGGCGGCTCGGCCGGGACCGAGCCCAATCACGGGCTGCGCATCTTCTTGTTGTGGCTGCCGCTCGCGCTCGGCGCCGACCTGCTGCTCTGGTTTGTCTACGGCCCGCACATGCCGCCGGGGATCATGTCCACCTCGGCGGCGAGCCAGCAGTTCGACATCAAGGTCATGTCGGTCATGGCCGCGCCGGTCATGGTCTTCGTGCTCGCGTACGGCGCCTACGCGCTGGTCGTCTGGCGCCACCGGGAGGGCGACGAAGAGGACGGGCCGGCGATCTACGGGCACACCAGGATCCAGGCCGCCTGGATCACGGTGACCGCGGTGATCGTGCTGTGCCTGGCCGGTTTCGGGACCTATGAGCTGGCCGGGACCGGAATGGCGGGCGCGGGCGGAGGCGAGGGCCCGAACCCGATCTGGAAGCCGAACGGCAGCAACTACCTGCAGGTCCAGGTCATCGCCCAGCAGTGGCGGTTCACGTTCCGGTATCCGCAGTTCGGCGGCTTCGAGACGACTGCGCTCGTGCTTCCCATTAACCGGCCGGTCCAGTTCAACGTCACCTCGATCGACGTGATTCACAGCTTCTGGGCCTACCAGCTCGGCGTGAAGGCCGACGCGAACCCCGGCGTGAACAACGTCGCCTACACCACGCCGAGGCAGACCGGCATCTTCAAGGTCCAGTGCGCCGAGTTGTGCGGCCTCTGGCACGGGGCCATGTACAACTTCGGCCGGGTGGTCAGCGACTCCGCATTCGAGGCGTGGGCGACCTCGACCGAGACCCAGCTCGCCTCCTTCACGAAGACGCTGCCGCCGTATTCGACGACGTACGACCCGACCACGATCGCGCAAATGAGCAAGGCCATGGTCGCGGCCGGGCTCACCGGCGCTCAGGGCTTCTATTACCCGCCACAGGATCCGGTGCAGCCGTGATCAAGTCCGCGTCCGACCGTCCCGTGGGGAATACCTGGACCAAGATCCCCGAGCCGACAGCGATGAAGGGGTGACCTGATGGCCATCGAGACTCAGCCAGACCAGGCGCGAGGATCCGGCGGCGGCGCCCCGGCCCGCGCAGGCCGCGAGCGGCCCTGGTGGCAGCGTCCCGGGATCCATACCGCGATCGTCGGGGCGGTGGTCGGCTACCTCGCGGGTTCCTTCCTCGGCAGCTTCCTGACCGGCACCGGCAGCGGCCTGTACCCCAACGTGACGCTGTCCGACTCCAAGGACTGGCCGCTCGTGCTCGGCTACCTATTCGCGATCGTCGGCTGGCTGGCCGGGCTCGGCGTCTTCAACGACGTGCTCAGGCAGATGGCCGGCCGCCCGCTCAACGGCTCCAACACCCAGGAAGCCGAGACCCAGGGCGGGCTGGCGAAGTATTTCAGGTACGAGCTCGACCACAAGGTGGTCGGCATCCAGTACCTGGTCGGAATGATCATCTACTTCTGCACCGCCGGGCTGTTCGCGATGGCAATCAGGACCGAGCTGCTGTCCCCGGTCAACCACGTGTTCAGCTCGCAGGTCTATATCGAGATCGTCGGCGAGCACGGCACCATGATGATGATGCTCATGACCTCGGTCATCGTCGGCCCGTTCGGCAACTACCTCGTGCCGCTGATGATCGGCTCGAAGCGGGTCGCGTTCCCCCGGATCGAGGCTCTCTCGTTCTGGCTGACCCCGTGCGCCTTCCTCATCCTGCTGTCCGGCCTGCTGGTCGGCGGCTGGCCGTTCGGCTGGACCGGCTACGCGCCGCTGTCGATCCAGTCCACGATCGGGGCCGACTCGTACGCGACCGCGTTCGGGCTCATGGGCGTGTCGGTAATCCTGGCCGGTTTCAACATCATCTGCACGGTGATCTGCTACCGGGCCCCCGGCATGCGCTGGAGCCGTCTGCCGATCTTCGTCTGGGCGATGATCTCCACCTCGTTCCTGCTCGTGCTGGCCGCGCCGGTGCTGGTTGGCGGCATGTACATGCTGCTGATGGACCGGACCGCGCAGACGGCCTTCTTCGAGGACTCCCTCGGTGGCAGCAGCTACCTGTACGAGAACTTGTTCTGGTTCTTCGGGCACCCCGAGGTGTACATCCTGGCCCTGCCCGGCTTCGGGATCGTGATGGAGATCCTGCCGGTCATGTGCCGCAAACCGCTGTTCGCCTACAAGGTCGCCTGTGCGGGCATGATCGGGGTGTCCCTGCTGAGCTTCTTCGTCTGGCAGCACCACCTGTTCGACAGCGGCATCAACCCGGACATGCGGCCGCTGTTCATGCTGACCACCGAGCTCATCTCGATCCCGACCGGGTTCATCTACCTGGTGGCCATAGGCACGCTGTGGAAGGCGAAAATCCGGTTCACCGTGCCGATGCTGTTCTGCCTCGGGATGCTGTTCAACTTCCTGATCGGCGGCGTCTCGGGCGTATTCGTGTCCGACGTCCCCGCCGACGTGACCGAGCACGGCAGCTTCTTCGTGATGGCCCACTTCCACTACACGATCATGGGCGGCCTGATCTTCGCCTTCATGGCCGGGATCTACTACTGGCTGCCAAAGATGACCGGGATCAGGCTGAACAACAGGCTCGGGCTCTGGCACTTCTGGCTCATGTTCCTGGCGTTCAACTTCACGTTCCTGCCGCTGTTCGCGGTCGGCATGGCCGGCCAGCCGCGGCGGGTGTTCGAGTACGCCCTGAACCTGCAGCCGCTGAACGACTGGGCCTCGATCTCGTCGTTCTTCCTGGGCGGGTCGATCCTGATATTCGTGATCAATTGCGTCTGGTCGACCGTCATCGTGCGCGACCGCGAGGAAGGCAACCCGTGGCGGTCGCGCGGGCTGGAGTGGCAGCTCGCCTCGCCGCCGCCGCCGGGGAACTTCGAGCACATTCCCGTGGTGCTCTCGGCCCCGTATGACTACGGCGTCAAGGACGCCCAGCCGGTCGCCGACCTGAACCCGCCCGTGGGCGTGATAACGGCGGCTATCACCTCATCGGCGCCAGTCGGAGCGGAGGCTTAAACATGGCAGAGACAACTGCGCAGCCGCCGGCCGGCCTGAGCCGGGCTGAGGAAGAGGCCGCGTACTATCACGAGGCTGGGCTGAACGCCGCCTGGACCGGCGCGAGACTGGCCGCCGGCGGGCTCTCGTTCCTGTTCGGCGCCTTCTTCTTCGCGTTCTTCTACCTCAAGTCGCTGAACTCGCACCACCTCTGGTACAACTCGGCGGTGCCCGGGGCGAAGCAGTGGCTCGGCGGCCTGATCATGGGCCTGATAGTGGCTAGTGCCCTGGTGCAGTGGGGGGCGCTGCAGCGGATCAAGGCAGGCCACAAGGGCATCTGGCTGCGGGGGGCGACCCTGGCGCTCGTGCTGGGGCTGGCGGCCGTGGCCTTCCAGGTTTACCAGCTCACTGACCTCGGGTTCTGGCCAGGATCGTCCGGCTATGCCAGCGTGTTCGTGGGCTTCTACCCGGTCTTCCTGGCGATCGTGTTCTGCGCGATGGTGTGGCTGGAAATCCTCATCATGCGCTGCCGGCCGATCCCGCCGATCTCGTTCGTCGAGCAGCCGCCCACCTACGCCGAGGCGTTCTCGGTGCAGCGCTTCCAGGCCGCGCTGAGCGGGTTCACGCTGGTGTGGAATTACCTCGCGGTGGTCGCTATCCTCTTCTGGATCCTGTTCTACCTGGTCAAGTAGCGGCGCAGACTCGTGGGGCAAGGAGGGTAGCCAAGCCGTGCATGTAGTGTTCTCGCACTGGTCTGCTAGCTGGCCCGCGCTGGGCAGTTACGTCGTGATCGCCGTGGTCCACCTCGGCGGGGTGCGGCGGTTGCTGACGGGTGCGGGCGACGGGCCGAGGTCTCGGGAGCTGAGGCGCCAGGCCATCGTGTTCCACGGCGGACTGCTGCTGGCACTCCTGGCGCTCGTGTCGCCCGTCGGCTACCTGTCCGATGTCTACATCTGGGTCCGCGGGCTGCAGTTCCTGCTCCTGGCGCTAGTTACCCCTGGCCTGATCGTGCTCGGGGCGCCGTGGCTAGCGCTCCGGGCGGCGTTCCGGCGGCCCGGTGAGGACGGATCCGCGCGCTCCGGCCGGCCCGACCAGGCGGGGACACACCTCGTTCCCATCGAAGGGGAGCTTCCCGGCCGCCCGCCGTGGCTGCTTGCCCGGCCTATTCTGGCCGTGGTCGTCGTCAACGTGATCTGGCTGGCCTGGCAGCTTCCCTGGCCGTTCGACGCCGTGCGGCACAGCAGCCTGATTGCCTCAGCCGAGCACGCGACCTGCCTGCTGGCGGGGGTCGTCCTGTGGCTGCAGCTCATCGGGTCGGCGCCGTTCAGCCCTCCGGCCAGGCCGCTGCGGCGGATGGAACTGGTAGTCGCTACGGTCGGAGCGATGACGGTGCTGGGGATGGTGCTGGTCTTCGGGTCCAGCGTCTTGTACCCGGCGTACGCCAACTCGGCGCATCACGTGATGACGGTGCTCGATGATCAGCAGCTCTCGGGTGCGGTGATCTGGATGGGATCGCTGCCGCCGCTGATCACCGCCGCGGTCGCGCTGCTGATGCGCTGGCTAAGCGATGAGGACAGCGCGGAGCTCTCGGCAGACCTCGACCGGCTGCTAGTGCCACGCAAGAATGCCTGGTCGGCCAGGCCCGGCATCCGATGACCACGACAACGGCTCCCGGCAGGAGGCGGCAGTGCGCGTTCTTATACTCGCGAGTGCGATCACGGACAACACGCCGAACGGGTACTACTGGACGTTCCTGTGCCCGATGCTGCTGTTCATCTTCATCGCGGCGATCCTCTACCTGCTGTTCAGCAGGCCGCACCGGCGGATTCCGGCCCGGGCGATCCGGT
>JASIBJ010000099.1 GCA_030045215.1 Streptosporangiaceae bacterium
CCTGCTCGAGCTCGCGCACGCGCAGCTCGTCCGCGAGCTGTTTCCCGATGCGCCGCTGAAGTACATGCCGCCGACCAAGCACATGACCGGCAACGTCTTCGCCGGGTACCTGCTGGACGCGTTCTTCAACCTGTGCGGTGTCATGACCGACCAGTCGATCCTGCTCATCGGGATGATGACCGAGGGGATACACACCCCGTTCCTGTCTGATCGTGATCTTGCCCTGGAAAACGTGCGGTACGTGCGCGACGCGGCCGGGCGGCTTGGCGACAGCTTCGTGCCCGCGCCCGGCGGCTTCATCGAGCAGCGGGCAAAGCACGTGCTGAACGAGTCGATCGGGCTCCTGCGCCGCATCAACGACGAGGGCCTGCTGAACGCGATCGCCGACGGCACGTTCGGGATCACGCGGCGGCCCGCTGACGGAGGACGCGGCCTGGGCGGGGTCATCAGGCGCGCCGATGGATATTTCAACCCCGCGTCAGAAATTCTTGAAAGACCGGAACGGGCCGAGTCCGCCGACTTGCACCCCGTCGCCATGAGCCAGATCGGAGCGATGCAGTGAGCGGCAACATCGTGCGGCCTTACGGCGACACCACCGGGGACGGCCGGGTCCAGGTCTCGTTCACGCTGCCGGTCCCGTTCGGCACGCCGACGGAGAAGGCCCGGGCCGAGGGCGCGGCCATGCAGCTTGCTGCCAAGATGGGCCTGGAGCCGGCCATGGTCGTGCACGCCAAGGGCATGGGCCCGGACTACACCTTCTTCATCGTCTACGGCCGGGTCTCGCACCTGGTCGACCTGTCGCAGGTCGAGGTGAGCGAGCGCGAGTTCCCGCTGCTGTCGTCGGCCGAGGTCAACCTGCGGATCCGCAGCAACCTCGGCCGCAAGCTGGTCGTTGTCGGCGCGTGCATCGGCACCGACGCGCATACGGTGGGCATCGACGCGATCCTCAACGTCAAGGGTCACTCGGGCGAGAAGGGCCTTGAGTACTACCGGGAGATCCGGGTGGTCAACCTCGGGTCGCAGGTCGCGGTCCCCGACCTGGTCGCCAGGGCCGGCGGCGAGGGCGCCGACGCGGTGCTGGTGAGCCAGGTGGTGACCCAGCGGGACGCGCACATCACCAACGCGAAGGAGATGTCAGCGGCTTTCGACGCGGCGGCGTCGGAAGCTGGGACGCGCGAACGGCCGCTCCTGGTGGTCGGCGGTCCCCGGTTCGACCCGTCCATGGCGGCCGAGCTTGGCGTCGACAAGATCTTCGGCAAGGGCACCACCCCCGGCGAGGTGGCCAGCTACCTGGCCTACGCGCTCGCCCCGGATGGCGATGACGTTTCGGCGGAAACGTCAGGAGCTGCGGCGTGAGCGAGTCGGCGGGGCGCGGTGGTGCCTGGACTGAGGAGCGAGGTACGAGCGACGAGGGAAGGCGCCGCCTTGAGGCGTCCCGGCGGCGAGCGGGGGATAGGGCGTGAGCGAGTCGGCGGGGCGCGGTGGTGCCTGGACTGAGGAGCGAGGTACGAGCGACGAGGGAAGGCGCCGCCTTGAGGCGTCCCGGCGGCGAGCGGGGGATAGAGCGTGAGCGAGGACCCGCGGCTCGGGCTGACGGTCACGCACCGGCGGTACGTCCCCTACAGTCACGCTCACTACGGCGGCAACCTGGTCGACGGCGCGTACATGCTCGGCTTGTTCGGCGACGTCGCGACCGAGGCGTGCATCCGGACTGACCGCGACGAGGGGTTGTTCGCGTCGTACTCAGACGTGCAGTTCCGAGCCCCGGTGATCGCCGGTGATGTCCTCGAGGTCACCTGCACGATCACCCGCGTGGGCAGGCGCAGCCGCGAACTCGAGTTCGAGGCGAAGGTTGTGTGCCGGGCCGAGCCCGAGCGCGGACCATCCGCAGCGGCGGCGCTGGCCGAGCCAGTTGTCGCGGTCACTGCCACCGGGACCGTCGTCGTGCCCTGACGACGGATCCACGCGCTGGACGCGACTGGCTCGTGCCCGGGGTGAGGCCGGGTCAGCATGCTGCACGAACGCGGTAACGACCGCGCTCGACTGCGGGAATGTGCGTGGACGCCTGGCGCCGAGGAAGTTGCTATCGCGGATGTACTACGGAAAAGAATAAAATATCTTATTATCCGGATACTGTCCTAAGCCTCACGGACCGTCATCGACATTACGACGGGGGGTCGCTATGTATCTGCGGGATCGGACTCTTGCCTTGGCTGCGGCCCGTTCTGTTGGGTGTGCCGCCGTGGGCGCGCTTGTGCTCTCGCTGGCCGCCTGTGGCGGCGCAGCTCATCCGGCTGCCGCCAAGACCACGCACACGCCGGCTGCAGCGGCCTCTGCCGCGCCGCCGCTCACCGTCGCGCAGGCGAGCAGCATCTTCACGGCCTTCCTGCCCAAGTTCGAGCAGCTGGCCAGCAATCCGTCGCAGGTGAGCCAGCTCACCGCCGGTCCGGAGACAGTCGTCGAGACGTTCCTGGCCGGCAGGGCAGGGCCCGCGCCGGGGACGCTTACCGGCGAGCGGTTCCTGGTGCCGACGCTGGCCGGCTACCCCCGCTGGTTCCTGGCAGCTGGCTCGGCCACCGATCAGCAGGGCTTCGTGTTCCTCATGGTGCAGCAGTCGGCTGGCGGGCCGTGGCGCGAGGCAGCGGAGCTGTACGACCTAAGCCCATCTCCGCAGATCCTGCCGGATCTCACGGCGGCCGGCTTCGCCGACAGCAGCCTCGAAAGCCCGGTAGCCGCCGATGATACTTCGCTGACCACCGAGCCATCGGCGCTATCACCGGCGTACGCGCGCTACCTGGACGACGGTGCCCGAGGCAACAGCTTCCTGCCTGGCAGCTACACCACCGGTTATGTCGATTCGAACCAGCAGATCGCCGCGGGCACGGCTACCGAAGGCTGGCGGTATGCCGACCGGCAATCGGCCTCGGGCTTGCCTGTATACGGACTGGCGCTGCCCAGCGGCGCGGGTGCCATGGTGATCTTCTATACCAAGGACACGACGAGCTGGACGGCCACCTCGTCCACGGCAGCGATTCCCGCCTCGACCAGCACCTCAAGCGATACGCCGCCAGCCCAGTTCCTGTCCGAGCTCGGCATCACGTCGGCCCGGCCAGGCCTGCAGGTGATCGCGACGTCCTACGACGAATGCCTGGCCTTTGTCGGTCCCACCGGAGCGAAGGGCGTGACCATGGTGATCAACGTCGGCCGGGCGTTCCAGCTACGCAAGAGCTAGGGGAAACCGCTCATCCGACGCCGCTCGCCCTCGCAGCGCTGGATGAGCTCACCGTGTTCCGCTACTCTCCAGCAAATGGGTCTCTTTCGTCCGGCCGCCGCGGCGGCGGCCTCGGTCGTACTCTCGGTTGCCGTTGTCGCGCCTGCGTTAGCCAGTCCCACACCTGTGGCCAGCTCGAAGCCGCTGCCGTGCCGAGCCTCCATGAGCGATGCCCATCCCGCCGACTACACCACCACCGACGTGCTCGTCACGACCACCAGTCATGCCGGGGTTACCACAATCGCCCACTACCGGACTGTCAACCGCAAGCACCGTCGCAGCGCAAATGGAAAGGGCAAGGCCAGGGTGCCCTACTACATCAGCGGCGCGACGCCCGGTTACAAAGTCGTGGTCGACGTCTACGTGAGCAAGGGTGCCCGCAAGGGAAGCTGCAGCACATCGTTCACGCCACACAGGTAAGCAGTCCGGGCCCGGTCGGCCCGTCAGCCATGTGCTCGGGATGCTGGGGCAATCGTCCCGCGTCTTCGGAGACCAGAGATCGTCATCGGCCTGCGCGATGCTGCGGGCTGCTAGTAGGAGTCCTAGATGAGCAGTCACGTCGGCGACGAGATCACCATTCCGGGAAGGCCCGAGGTGCGGGAGGTGTCTGCCGGGATCTATGCCTATGTCCAGCCCGATGGCACCTGGTGGATCAACAACACCGGCTTCCTCGTCGGGCCGCAGGGAGTCATCAGCATTGACTCGTGTGCGACCTGGCGCCGCACGCGCGCCTATCAGGAGGCCATCGCGGCAGTAACGCCGGCGCCGGTGCGTGCGGTGGTCAACACGCATCACCACGGCGATCACACGTTCGGCAACTGCCTGTTTCCGGCGGCGGCGATCGTGTCGCACGAGCGTGCCCGGGCTGAGGCCATCGCCTTTGGCCCGCCGCGGCCGCTGCCCTTCTGGGACGGTCCTGATTGGGGCGATCTCCGCCTCGACCCGCCCTTCATTACCTTTACCGACCAGATCACCCTGCACTCCGGAGACCTGGGCGCGCAGGTCCGCTACGTCGGCGCGCCAGCGCACACGACAAACGACTCGATCATCTGGATTCCCGACCGTTCCGTGCTGTTCTGCGGTGACCTGATCTTCAATGGCGGCACGCCGTTCCTGCTCATGGGCTCGGTATCCGGAGCGATCGAGGTGCTCGAACAGGTGGTGCGGCCGCTTGGCGCGAAGACGATCGTGCCCGGTCATGGCCCGGTATTTGCCGGTGCCGGACCCGTGGACGCAACGCTGGATTACCTGAGCTTCGTGCTGGACCTGGCAACCCGCGCACTCGAGGCCGGGCTGTCTCCGCTGCAAGCCGCCCGCGACACTGATCTGGGCAACTTCGCCGGCTGGCCCGACTCTGAACGGATCGTCGGCAACCTCCACCGCGCTTGCGCCGAGCTGACCGGGACCCCGCGCGGCGCCCCCATCGACGTCACCGCGGCGCTCACCGACATGGTCGCCTACAACGGCGGAGCCCCGCTCACCTGTCTTGCTTAGGTACGGCAAGCCCGCCCCGCGGTCAGCAGATCTCGAGCACCATGCGGGGTGCGGTGCCGAACTCCGTCGCTGTCATGCCGCAGTCGGTGAAGCCGGCGGCGCGATAGAACGCCAGCGCGTGCGGGTTGGCGGTTACCTCCAGGCGCGGGACGCCGCGTGCCCGCCCGACCTCCACGACCTGGCCGACCAGCGCCATCGCGATGCCGCGCCGCCGATAGTCCGGGTCGACGAACAGGTCCTCCAGCTCCATGCCGCCATCCGCCTCGGCCGAGGTGGCGAAGCCGACAACCACCCCATCCTCTTCCGCCACGTAAGTGCGGCCTTCCGCCAGCGCCTCGGGCCCCAGGATCAGGTACTCGGGGTGAGCAAGCAGGATGTCCCGATCGCCGGGGTTCGACAGTGAAGCGCGGCGGTAGACCCCGTTCGCGGCAACGAGGTCGGCGGGCGTGCCGAGCCGGATCATCAACCCATTGTGCAGCCCGCGCGCCGCGGCGCAGGCTGATCGCCGTTCTGGCGGCACGCTGAGCCACGCTCCGCCGCGCTCAGGGCTGGCCGCCTTAGACCTCCGCAACCTTGGCGCCGGGCATCAATGCGCCGAGGTCCCCGGCACCTCAGCCGCACTGATACCGGCGCTGGCCGCCGACCCAGGTCTGGGTTACGCGGACGTCGTCAAGCTGCTCGCGCGTCGCACCGACCGGATCGCCGTCGAGCATGGTCAAGTCGGCGAGCTTGCCCGGCTCAAGGCTGCCGACCCGGTGCGCTTTGCCGGCCGCGCGGGCGGCCGCGATCGTGTGCGCGGCGAGCGCGGTCGCGGGATCGAGCCGCAGGCCGGCACTGCCGAGGAGCACGCCGGCACCGGTGCGGCGGCTGACCGCAGCCCGGATGGCGCCCAGCGGGTCCGGCGGGGTGACCGGCGCGTCCGACGACAGCGCCGGCAGCATCCCGAGTGCAACGAAGTCGCCGGCCGGGTTATAGCGCTGACCGAATTCCTCGCCGACGGCGGCCAGCACGCCATCGCCGAACGAGGCGTGGTGCGCGGGCTGCATCACCGGCCGGATGCCCGAATCGACCATGCGGCGCACCAGTTCCGGCGTCGGGAGCCCGCAGTGCTCTACCGTGTGCCGCACCCGGCCGCCCAGCCGAGCCTGTACCTGCTCCACGGCGTCGACCACGAGGCCGATCGCGTCCGGTGACTGGGCATGCGTCCCGGTCGTCAGGCCGGCCATGTGGGCGCTGGCAATGATGTCGGCGAG
>JASIBJ010000009.1 GCA_030045215.1 Streptosporangiaceae bacterium
CCTGTACCTCGTGCAGCGCCTCCAGCGACTCGCCGACCCCGCCGGCGCAGGACTCAATGTCGCTGGTCACGTAGCTGAGGAAGCCGCGTAGGTCAGTGGCCTGCTCGGCCTTGGACGGCTTGTGCACCAGGGCGACCAGGACGGCAACGACCAGGAACGCCGCGAGAGCGGGATAAATCCAGCGCGGAAGCCTGGGCTTCGGCCAGGCACTCGACCGGACCGGTACGTATGGAGGGGTGGTCTGCACTACCGGGTCAGCCTCCATCCTGGTCACCTGGCGGGCGCGAGTCGTCCACGCAGCTTAGTGCCAGTCGAATCGGTGCCGCGCAGGTCAGCGGCCGGCGGGTAAGCCCGGTCATCGCCGGCTGGTCGGCACATAGGGGTTGCTGGCCCGGCGGACCGCGCTTGGCTTCGCGTCGGATGACGGCAGGGTCTCCGGGCCCAGGGCGGTCGCCGGGAGCACAGGCAGCACGAGCTCGAACGTGCTGCCCTCACCCGGCGTGCTGCGGACTCTGACCTCGCCACCATGACCGTGGGCGACGGCCCTGACCAGCGCAAGGCCAAGGCCCGTGCCGCGTCGGCGGTCGGTGCTCGAACCGGTCGTGAATCGCTCGAAGATGCTCGCGATCTCAGCGGCCGGGACGCCGGACCCGCCGTCCTCGATGATCATGCGCACGAACGCGGGGTTCACGTCCCGTTCCACCGATAGCCGGATCATGTCTCCGGCGGCGGTGTGCTGGGTGGCGTTCTCAAGCAGCGCATCCACGGCAAGGCGCAGCCGCTCGCGGTCGGCGTTCACGATCGACCGATCGAGCCGGCCGAGCTGCCAGCGGCGGTCGGCGGTCGGCCGCCACCGCCTGATCACCTCCATCGTGAGCTGGTCAAGGGCGACCGGCTCCGGCTGCAGGAAATCGGGGTTCTCCGATGCGGCTATCACCAGCAGCCGGTCACTGAGGATGCGCAGCCGGTTCAGCTCGCCGACGATGACGTGGATATCGCGCTTGTCCTGCTGATCGGCCAGGCTCCGCGCGAGCAACTCCGAATGCCCGAGGGCGATCGTGATCGGCGTTCTGAGCTGATGCGAGGCATCCTGGAGAAATCGTCGCTGGCTGGCGAGCAGCCGAGCGTTCTCCTCGCTGACGCGGACCCGCTCGGCGTTGGCGGCCAGCCTCCGGTGGCCGTGCCACATCATGACCCAGAACATGGCGGCCATCAGCGGGACCTCGGTCAGCTCGTCGGCTGGCTGGGCGCCGCGGAGGACATCCACGAGGATCGCGCCGAACGTCGTCACGATCATCGCGCCCATGACCCAGAGGGTTGGCTTAGTCCGCCGGATGCGGAAGCTATAGAGCAGTGCGAACATGATCCAGATCAGGTGGAACGGGATGGCCTCCCACCGCTCGAACACGACGATCCCGACCAGGCCGAAGATCCACAGCGCGACCCAGGCCAGATCGAGCCAGCCGGGCCAGTCTCGCCAGCCGTGGAAGAGCCGGGCGGTCGCTCCCGCGAGCCGCCCGCGAAGCCAGCCGGGCGGGTCCGCAGTGACGCTGCCGTTAGGAGGCCAGCCGATATCCCGCACCGCGTACCGTTTCGATGAGGTCGAACCCCAGCTTGGACCGGAGCCGACGTACGCAGACATCCACGACGTTCGAGCCGGGGTCGAAGTCAATCCCCCAGACCGTGGCGAGCAGCTCATCCTTGGGCACCGAGCGCCCGGCGTGCTCCATCAGCTCGCGGAGCAGCATCACCTCGAGCCGGGTCAGGGCTACCGGGCCCACGCCGGAATCTGCCTGCAGCCGTCCGAGGTCAAGAGCTAGCCGGCCCGCCCTGAGGACCTCGTGCGTCGGGTGGTCGTGCTGCCCCGGCTCACGGGGCCGGTCCTTGGCCGCCGGCGTGAGATGGGCGGGGACCGCTCGGGCCGCAGGCTGGTGGCCGCCTTCCTGTTGGCGGTAGCCCCAAGGTTGCGGCTCGCTCCGCAACTGGACGCGCACCCGCGCGAGCAGCTCGGCCAGCGCGAAGGGCTTGGTGAGGTAGTCGCGAGCTCCGAGGTCCAGGCAGTGGACCTTCGTGGCCACGTCGCCCACGCACGACAGCACGAGGACCGGCTGCGCCGGCTGGTCGCGGTGAAGCCTGGCCAGTACCGACCGGCCGTCGGTCTGCGGCATGACCAGGTCGAGAATCACCAGGCCATAGCCGCCTGCCTCGGCCAACCGCAGGCCATCCGAGCCATCGCACGCTGCGTCCGCGTCGTACCCGTCCGCGACTAGCGCGCGGACGATGAAGTCACGGATTTCCGGCTCATCGTCAACGACGAGGATGCGCGGCCGTGCCTGGCGCTCGACTGCGTTATATGTAGTCATGTAGAAAAACGACCGGGTATTAGGGCTAAAGCCCGAATTGCGGGGGTACTCGGCGGGAGAACGGAACAGCTGTTCAGTTTCCTCAGCAAGAGGATCTACTCCATACAGCCTGCCGTGGTCAAGGAGTGTTATGCAATGGTTTGCATCCAAGTTCGCTAAGCGGACGGAGCGTGACCATGCCCCTGCAAACCGGCTACGGCACGTGCACAGCCCGTAATCATGACAATTTCGTCATGCAGAGCCCCGGTTCTTGCCGTGACCGGCGCGTTGATCGCAAGATCAGTCAGGATCACAGCAGTACTATCTCGTCGCCGCGGTTGGACACCGCGGACCTTCAGTGCTGCTCGCGACGTAGAAGCGAGGTGGTGGCTGGTGTCCTTGCCGGCACGTATCGGAGTTCTGGTCGTGGCGTTCCTCGCCGTCGTAGCGATCGCTCTTTTCGTGGTCATCAAGCTCTTCCTGGGTGATGGTCCGCCGACGGTCGCCTTCGGCACCACCGTGGCCGCCGACACCGGCGCCACGGTGAACGTCGTCATGCAGGAGGACCCGCAGAACGACGTCAGCACGCACCCGGACTGGGTGTCCTACTTCGTCCAGAACCCTGTGACCCACCAGTGGGTGCACACCACCCTGTTCCAGGTGCCGGCCGGCAGCAAGATCGACATGACGATCTACGGCT
>JASIBJ010000010.1 GCA_030045215.1 Streptosporangiaceae bacterium
GACTGGTTCAGCTTGTACGACTGGCCCAGGTTCCCGTGCAGCAACTGCCACAAGTACGACCCGTACTGCACGAAGAACGGGTTATCAAACCCGTGCGCCTTATTCCACGCCGCCACCGTCGCCTTGTTCGCCTTCGTGCCCAGCACGATGTTGCCCGGCGACCCGCCGATGACATGCAGCATCGCGAACGTCAGCAGCGAAATACCCAGCACCACGATGAGCGCGATGAATAGCCGCCGGACTATATATGCGGTCACGTCCCTAGCCTCTCCGCATGCATCCGCTTACTTGGCGCGGGCCCTGCCCGCCGCTTGGGCGGCGGGCAGGGCACCGAACCGGGCACCTTCGGGTGCCCCGTACTTGATTGTTACTTCACCAGGTGGTCACTGTCACCAGTGCTTACTTAGTGAAGTAGAACTCCTCCGGCAGGTACTCGTACTGAGTGAAGATCTCGAATGCCTGTGCCGGGCCGGAGATGTTGTTCTTCCACATGATGATGTTGTCGTTCAGCGGCTCGAAGATGCCCGGCTGCTGCTCGGCAACGACATTGCCCTCGTTGATCAGGGCGGTCGAGTTCGGGCTGTTCAGCGAGCCGTTGATCGCGCTGTCGACGGCCGGGTTGCTGAAGCTACCGAAGTTGCCGCCGCCACCAGTGTTGAAGATCTGGTTGGTGGTCGGGTACCCGTTCTCGGTGTAGCCGCCGAACTGCACGGCGTTCCAGGAGTTGATGTACTTGGCGTCGCTCGGGACCGGGTTGTTGTAGTTCTGCACGATGAACGTGAACGTCTTGGCCTCGGGCGCGATCGTGATGCCCGCGTACGTCTTGGCCGTGGACGCCAGGCTGTCGATGAGCTCGCCGATCCAGGACGGCGTGGTCGAGTACGGCAGGTTGAACGACAGCGCCGTGCCGGCCGGGATGCCCGCGCCGCACTCGTCACTGGCCGTGCCCGCCTTCGAGCACACAGTCTGGCCGCCGGGGACGACCTTCCAGCCGTGGGCCTTCAGGATCGACACCGTGGTGGCGGGGTCGTACGGGTACGGGTCGGTGGTCGCGTCGGCCGGGACGTAGGCGGTCTTCGGCAGCGACGGGATCGCGGTGTAGGCCGGGATCGCCGCGCCCAGGAAGATGCCCTTGATCTCAGCCGATTCGTTCTGCAGGTGCGCGAGCGCCTGCCGGACATAGAGCTGGGCGATGATGTCGTTCCAGTGGTTGGTGGTGTCCTTGAAGTTGTAGGCGATGTAGTTGAAGCCCATGCCGGGGTAGCCGTAGACCTCAAAGCCCTTGGCCTTGAGCGACTTGAGCTGCGGCAGGTTCTGGAACGGCAGGTAGGCGATGCTCAGCGCGCCCGACAGGGCGGCGTCGTACTCGGCCGTCTCGTCGGTGTAGAAGATCATGTTCAGCGTGCTGTACTTGGCCTTGTACGGGCCGCCGTAGCTCGGGTTCGGCACCATCGAGAACGACCCGGTGGTGGAGTTGAACGACGTCAGCTTGAACGGGCCGTCCACCGTCTGCCAGACCGGGTTGGTGGCGTAGGTGCCCTTGTCGCCCGACAGGCCCGACAGGTAGTTGTAGATGCCCTCGGCGCCCTTCAGCGTCTCCCACGTGCTCATCGGGACGTGCTTGCTGGTCGCCGACGTGACGTTCCACGCGGTCGACGGGAGCGGGATCAGCTGGCCGACCTCGTCCCAGAACAGCCAGCCCTGGTTGTAGGTCTTGTTGAACGTGAGCGAGAAGGTCGAGGGGCCCAGGACCTTGAACGTCGCGTTCGCCGGGAACTGGCCCGGCACGTAGCCCGCGTAGTTGGCCGGGTTCTCGGCGATGGCCGCCTTGATCAGGTCGAAGTCGAACAGCACGTCATAGGAGGTGACCGCCACGCCGTTCGACCACTTGAAGGCCGGGTTGAGGGTGATCGTGAACGTCTTGCCGCCGTTAGAGATGACCGGCGCCTCGCCCGTGCTCAGCGGGTAGTCGATGACCTGCGCGTTGCCGTCGGGTGAGTAGAACAGCGGACGCCACATGAACTCCTGGAACAGCGTGACCGAGCCGATCGAGTTGTTCGCGGAGTTGGTGACCGGGAAGATCCAGGTCGGCGGGACGCCCGCGAACTCCGGCAGGTTCAGGGTGCCGGTGCCGGTCGCGGTCCCGTGCTCGGCCGGGATGTTGCCGAACGCCCCGGTCACGACCGTTTTACTGCTGCTGGTGGACGAGCCGCAGGCCGACAGCGCCATGGCGGCAGCGACGCCGACCACGGCGAGCTTGGCGCCCGTCCGAGCAAATTGCTTCATTAAGTTCCTGCCTCTCGTGGCCGGGTCGTGATCGCCCCGGCTCACCGTGAGCCGTCCGCAACCGGGCCCTATGCCCGGTAGCGCCTTGTCCGCTCGCTTCCGGGTGTCCCCGGGCTGATCCTGGCCATGATCCAGCCCCGTGACACCGAGCGCGAATCCTTAGGGTAGAGGCGCCCTGGTAGCGTTGCCATGCCGAAATTGTCACAAGTTGTTATCGAAGAACATGCCAATGACGGCGAGTCAACTACGGCCGGCTTCTACTGCCCGGAAGAGTCTATAGAGCGCGGATAGACCTTATCACCACACTGAGTAGTGAATCGCGTCACGCTGTGATGACTTGCCGGTAACCTTGGGTTAGCTCCCCATTGCGTGCACGCCGCCGTCAACGTGCACTATTTCTCCGGTAGTAGCCGGGAACCAGTCGGACAGCAGGGCCACGCAGCCACGGGCGGCGGGCTCGGGGTCGGCCATGTCCCAGCCCAGCGGCGCCCGCTCACTCCACACGCCCTCGAACTTCTCAAATCCGGGGATGCTGCGGGCAGCGATCGTCTTCAGCGGCCCGGCTGACATGAGGTTGACCCTGATGCCCTTGGGCCCGAGGTCGCGGGCGAGATAACGAGCCGTCGACTCCAGCGCCGCCTTGGCCACGCCCATCCAGTCATAGGCCGGCCAGGCGACGCTGGCGTCGAAGTCCATGCCCACGATCGCACCACCGGGGCCCATCAGCGGGAGTGCGGCCATCGCGAGCGACTTCAGCGAGTAGGCCGACACCTGGATGGCGGTGGCCGCATCCGGCCACGGAGTGTCGAGGAAGCCGCCGCCCAGCGCCGACGCGGGCGCGAACGCGATCCCGTGTACGAGCCCGTCCAGCCCGTCCACGTGCGCGCCGACGCGCTCGGCCAGCGAATCGAGGTGCGCGGCGTCGGTCACGTCCAGTTCAAGCACGGGTGGCGGGTCGGGGAGCCTGCGAGCGATCCGCTCCACCAGGCTCAGCCGCCCGAAACCGGTCAGGACCACAGTCGCGCCCTCCTGCTGTGCGAGCCGCGCGACATGAAAAGCAATGGAGGCGTCCGTCAGCACCCCGGTAACAAGAATTCGCTTGCCGTCCAGGATGCCCATGGACGCACCTCGTTCCGTGCTTAAAGGTCTTTGGTCAGTGCCCCATGCCCAGCCCGCCATCGATCGGCAGGACCGCGCCGGTGATATAGGCCGCATCCGGGCCGGCCAGGAAGGCGACCGCGCCCGCTATCTCCGCCGCCGAGCCGTACCGGCCCAATGGCACGCTGTCGAGAATCGCCTTCTTCCTGTCCTCCGGCAGCGCCGCGGTCATGTCGCTTTCCACGAATCCCGGCGCGACCACGTTGACGGTGATGTTCCTGGTACTCAGCTCCCGCGCGAGCGACCGGGCGAAGCCAACCAGCCCGGCCTTGGACGCGGCGTAGTTGGCCTGGCCACCGGAGCCAAGCAGCCCGACGACCGACGAGATCAGGATGATCCGGCCCCGCCGCATCCTGATCATGCCGCGGACCGCGCGCTTGGCGACCCGGTAGGCCCCGGTCAGGTTCGTGTCGAGCACCGCGGCGAAGTCGTCCTCGCTCATCAGCGCCAGCAACTGGTCCCTGGTGATGCCGGCGTTGGCCACCAGGACCTCGACCGGTCCGTGCGCCGCCTCGGCGACGGCGAAGGCCGCGTCGACCTGGGCACTGTCCCTGACGTCGCACGTGGCCACGGTCAGCCCGTCCACCGGGTCGCCCGACCTTGAGGTCACTGTGACGTTGTCGCCGTCGGCGGCGAACCGCTGGGCTATGGCCAGGCCAATGCCGCGGTTACCCCCGGTCACCAGAACCGAACGGGCCATCTGCGCCGAACTCCCTCGCCTCGCGGCTAACCGGACGCCGGCGAGCGTACCGCGACCAGACCAATCGCAGGCCGACGGGGCCGCCCAAGGGCATGGCCGGGCGGGCGATTAGCGGGCGGGATCGGTAGTTCGGTAAGTTCGCTCGTCGTGGCCAGCAAACCAGAAACCGGCTCAGGCCGGATCGATCCCGAGTTCACCTCCTACCCGCTGCGCCAACTCGCGGACGCGGCCTTGGCCCGGGCCGCCGAGCTCGGCGCCCAGCACGCCGACTTCCGCGCCGAGCGGGTCCGCAGTCAGCAGATCAGGCTGTCCGACGGCCGGCTCGAAACGCAGTTCGACGCGGATGACCTCGGCCTGGCGGTCCGGGTCGTGGTGGACGGCACGTGGGGCTTCGCCTCCGCCGTCGACCTGACCACGGCCGCCGCGGTGCTTGCGGCGGAGGAGGCGGTCGACGTTGCCCGCGTCGCGGCGGCGATCAGCACCGAGCGGATCGAGCTGGCGGATGAGCCCGGCTACGGCTCGGTGACCTGGTTGTCGAGCTATGAGGTCGACCCGTTCGACGTTGGCGTCGCGGACAAGATCGCGCTGCTGGCCGGCTGGAGCTCCGGCCTGCTTGCCGGCGACCGCATCAGCCACGTTGACGCGTCCCTGAATCAGGTAAGGGAGTCCAAGTTCTATAGCGACGGCGTGACCACGGCGCTGCAGCAGCGGATCAGGGTCCATCCCCACGTCACGGCCGTC
>JASIBJ010000100.1 GCA_030045215.1 Streptosporangiaceae bacterium
ACCCGGCGCTTAAGAAGAACGTCTATGCCGGACAACCACGTTTCTGTTGTTAACGTGTCCGGGCTTTATCACGCCAACATCATTCGCTCTTGCCGTCCGCGCAATTGCGCCAGAATATGGAAGGCCTGGCGTGAGATTGCACGAGGAGAACCTGCCGGCCGCCAGCGAGATATTCGGCTGGAAGGTAAGGCGCTGGCCGGGGGTGAGCTGCATATGCGGGTAGCGGCTCGCCAGCTCCGTGATCGCGATCCGGGCTTCGAGCCTGCCGGGGTTCGCGCCGAGGCAGTCGTGCAGACGCTTGCCAAACGCAAGATGCTGATCCGCGCCGCGGCGGTGCAGGTAGAACACGTCCCACGGGGCAGCCGGGCGCCGGCGGGCAGCTCGACCCGTCCGGGGACGCCGGCCAGGTCGTGATGCGACGCCAGGCCGGCACTCGCCCGCCTTGGCATCGACGAGGCTGCGCAGGACGAGTACCCGGTTAGTCCGCCCGCGCGGGCCTGCCTGCGCTCTCGCCTGCCATGATGACGAGATCCGATTCGCGGCCGCTTGGCCGCATCATCTCGAGAGGAAACCAGCCCCCATGGACCTCGCCCGCTACCAGCACCTCAAGCTTGAGCGCAAGCCGGACGGGGTCTTGCTCATCACGCTCAGCCGGCCCGAGGTGCTGAATGCCGCCCACGAGGAAATGCACTCAGAACTGGCAGCAATCTGGGCGGACATCGGCGGGGACGAGGAGACCAGGGTGGCCGTCGTGACCGGGTCCGGCCGGGCCTTCTCCGCCGGCGGCGACCTCGGCATGGTCGAGCGGCAGATCGGCGACTACGGACGGGTCACCGGCATGCTCACCGAGATGAGCGACCTCGTCTACAACATGGTCAACTGTCCCAAGCCCATCGTCTCGGCCATCAACGGGGTGGCCGTCGGGGCCGGGCTGGTGGTCGCGCTGCTGGCCGACATCAGCATCTGCGCGACCGACGCCCGCCTCGGGGACGGGCACGTCCGGCTCGGCGTGGCAGCGGGCGATCACGCGGCGATCATCTGGCCGCTGCTGTGCGGGCTGGCGAAGTCCAAGTACTACCTGATGACCGGCGAGATGGTCAGCGGCGACGAGGCCGAGCGGATCGGGCTCGTGTCGAAGGCACTGCCCAAGGACGACGTCCTCCCCGAGGCGCTGCGGGTGGCCAGCCATCTGGCGACCGGTCCTCAGCTGGCAATCCGCCTGACCAAGCGCGCGCTGAACGGCTGGATCCGCAACGCTGGGCCGATCTTCGACCAGTCGGCTGCCTACGAGATGCTCACGTTCATGGGCGAGGACGTCAAGGAAGGACTGGCGTCACTGCGCGAGAAGCGCAAACCGGAGTTCGGCTCCTAGCCGGGCGCGGGCCCCGGTGCGGCCGTCACGCGCTCGCGTGGCGGTCCAGGAACTCCAGGACGTCTGCCTCGTCAACACGGGGGAAGCTGCCCGACGGCAGCGCAAGCAGCACGTGCGAGTGCGCCCGCGCGGATGGCCAGGCCATGCCCTCCCAGCGCGCCGCCAGCGCCGCAGGCGGCCGCTGGCAGCACTCTGACGACGGACAGGTTGACTTGGTCCGCAGCGTCGTCTCCCGGCCGCGGAACCAGCGTGAGTGCTCGTACGGCACGCCGAACGTCACCGCGAATCCCTGCTCCCGTGCGGAGTCAACCAGCGCCGTGCACCAGTACGTGCCCGACGGAGTGTCTGAGTACTGGTTGTGCGGGCTGTACCGGTCGGCAGCCGTGAACACCCGGCGGCCCGACCAGTACCGGCACATTCGCTGACCCTCGATGGCCCCGGTCGGGTCGGCGGGAAAGACCACGCCGTCGTTCTCGTAGGCCTTGTAAATGATGCCGCCCTCGTCGTTCTTGACAAAGTGACAGGGCAGGCCGAGGTGGTGGGTGGCGAGGTTGGTGAACCGGTGCGCGGCCATCTCGTAGGACACCGAGAACACGTCCCGCAGGTCCTCGACCGCCAGGTCCCTGGCCTGCTTGGCGCTCTGCAGGAACTGGGCCGCGGCCTGCTCGGGCACGAGCACGGCGGCGGCGAAGTAGTTCGCCTCGACTCGCTGGCGGAGGAAGTCGGCGAAGTCAGCGGGCGCCGAATGGCCGAGCACGAAGTGACCCAGGGTCTGCAGCAGGACCGCCCTGGGCGTGTGCAGGCCCAGCGACTCCTGCCGCAGGTAGATGCGGCGGTGCCGCAGGTCGGTCACCGACCGGGCCGACCGTGGCAGGTCGGAGACATACCTGACCGCGAACCCGTGACGGCTGACGACCGACATCAGCATCCCCTGCGAGAGCGCGCCGCCGGTGTAGTCGACCGGCGCCAGCGCCTCGGCGGCTGCCGCCTCGATCTCGGCGAAGTAGTTGCCGCGCTCACTCATCATCACGCGCAGGTCCGCGTTGGCCGCCCTGGCTTCCTCAGGGGTGGCGGTCGGCTTGGTCCGCTGCCGGCGCAACTCGGCGTGCAGTGCAACGATGTGCTCGAGCACATCGCTGGGCACCCTGGCCCCGACCCGCAGCGGAGGCAGTCCCAGGTCCGCGAACGAGGAATCCTGCTGAGCGTCGGCCAGCGCCAGCTCCAGCTGGGCCCGGCGGGAGGGCGGCTGGTTGCGCATAAGCTCGGCGGTCGGCACCGACAGGGCCGCCGCCAGAGCCTCGATCAAGGACAACTTTGGTTCACGGCGGCCGTTCTCCAGCAGGGACAGGACCGACGGAGCCCGCCCGACCCTGGTGCCAAGCTCGGCCAGCGTCAACCCACGGGCGCGCCGGACGTGCCGGAGTCGCTGGCCGAACATACTGAGATCGAAGGCGTGTTCAGGCAAGGATGAGGTTTCTTCATCAGTGAAGACGCGCACTTCTTCAGATTACCAGAACTACATCCGAAATTCGGGAACGGGGAGCTCGCTCGGCGTGCCCGGAGTCAGGGAGTGCCGGGCGCCGTGACACTGGCCTGTATCGTGACCGTGCCGGCGTGGCGGAATGTCAGGGTCAGCGGCACAGTCAGCAGATCTTCGAACGGTGACGGGTCGCGGAGAACGATATCGTCCCCGAACGGCGTCAGGTTCAGCGTGCCGTGCGGCGGGATCTCAAGGGCGCTCACCGTGATCCAGCGCCCGGACGGCCCAGCGCGCTCGGTCAGGAGTGCGCGGCGGGCGATCGAGCTGCGGACGGCGACGAGCTCATCTGCGGTTCCGCTGAGGTTGCGGATGGTGACGAAGGTGGTTGCGGTGCCGATCCTCGCGGCTGCCTGCTGGGTGTAGGCACGCATCGGGACCGCCGCGAGGCTGATCTGGAGCCGGATCCGAGTGAGGGTACCGGCGCCGCCGGTGCTGACCCAGGCCGAAAGGAGCACGATCAGGATGACCGCGCACATCAACGGGCCTGCCGCGGCGCGGACCACCTCGCTGAGCCGCCCCCGCTCGGCCACGGCCGGCACCTGGCCGGTTCCCGCGGGCGCGGCGGTCACTGGTCGCCCCCGGCCAGCGCAGCCGCCCGGTCAGCCTTCGGGATGGCGCCCACCGAGGTTGCCGCGCCCGCCTGCCCCCGCGACGCGGTGGGCTGGAAGCGCAGCAGCCGGAGGCTATTGCCGACCACGATCAGCGAACTGGCGGACATGGCGACCCCGGCAAACAGCGGATTGAGGTAGCCGAGCGCAGCGAGCGGGATGGCGATCACGTTGTAGCCAGAAGCCCAGGCCAGGTTGGCCCTGATGACCCGGACGGTAGCCCGTGCGAGCTGAATGGCTGTGGCCAGGCCCGACGGATCGCCACTGGCCAGGGTGAGATCGGCGGCTCCGATAGC
>JASIBJ010000101.1 GCA_030045215.1 Streptosporangiaceae bacterium
GAGCTCGGCCGTGACGACCGGCTCGGCGCGATGCTCGAGTACCTGCGGGCCAACCCAGGCGTGCGGGACGTCGTGGTTTCGGGCGGCGACGTTGCCAACTTGCCCTGGCCCCGGCTTGAGTCCTTCGTCGACCAGCTACTGGACATCGAGAACATCCGCGACGTCCGGCTGGCCACCAAGGCGCTCATGGGCCTGCCGCAGTACTGGCTGACGGACGAGGTACGGGCCGGCATGGAGCGGCTGGCTACCACCGCTCGCCAGCGCCACGTCAGCATCGCGATCCACACGCACGTGAACTCGGCCCAGTCGGTGACTCCGCTCGTGGCGGACGCCGCCAAGGCGATGCTGGCGACGGGCATCAGGGACGTTCGCAACCAGGGCGTATTGCTGCGCGGGACTAACGACAAGACCGAGCAGATCCTCGACCTGTGCTTCGCCTTGCTCGATGACGCGAAGATCATGCCGTACTACTTCTACATGTGCGACATGATCCCGAACAGCGAGCACTGGCGGCTCTCGCTGGCCGAGGCACAGCAGTTGCAGCACGACATCATGGGCTACCTGCCCGGCTTCGCCACGCCGAGGTTCATCTGCGACGTGCCGTACGTGGGCAAGCGCTGGGTGCACCAGATGGCGCGCTACGACCAGGAGCTGGGTATCTCGTACTGGACCAAGAACTACCGGACTGGGGTCGAGCACGACGACGCCCTCGCCCTGGAGCGGGAGTACGAGTACTACGACCCGATCCACCTGCTGCCCGAGGCCGGGCAAGAGTTCTGGCGCGAGCAGATCGCGGCGGCTCAGGCGGTTAAGGTGCCGCTCGGCGCGACGACCCTGCCGGTGGTCGCGACGATGCCGGCGGTCGCGGCAGGCTAGCGGAGACCGCGGCAGGCTAGCCGCGGCAGCCGCGAGCGACCCCGAGCCTTGACGATGACCTCGCGGTCCTGTTGCGGCCGCGCGCGGAATGAGGCGATGAGGACATCTTCAGCCTGCGCCCTGCGTGCTCGCAGCTTCGCGGCACAAAGTTGACCTCGTCGATGTTGAGACGGTGAGACCGGCATGCGGCAGGTCGCGCCGATTTGCCGGAACCCGGCGCCGCCGTTACTGTCAGCGGTCCGGGAGTCGAGGAGGAATCTGCCATGACTAGCGCACAGGTCGACGACCGCATCGGGCGCAAGTTACTGCGGGGCCGCGGGCGTGGCCCCGGTCATCCCCTCACGCCGTTACGTTCCAGGACGACTCGCTGTCCGGTCCCCGGCTGCGGCGAGGCGATTGACCCCTCGCGCCTGATGTGCCGGCGCGACTGGTATCTGGTTCCCAAGCCAGTGCGTGACCAGGTGTGGTGCACGTGGCGGTCTGGCCAGGGAGCTATTAGCGATGAGCACGAGGAAGCAGTCCGCGAGGCGATCGTCGCGAGCCAGTCCCGCCGCCGCGAGTGCGCTTAGCCAGGCACGCTGCCCGTAGTCGGCGCACGTCCCACGACATCACAGCGCCAGGAGCGGGCATCGTTAGGGCCCGGGCAGGTGCGCATGATTATGCAGACGGGGCTCGGTCGGCGGGTCCCGATGGACCGGTCACCTGATCCGGCGACGGCCTGCCAGGAATGATCTTTCCTGCCACTGCGCTGCGACCAGGACCGAGCTGGACGGGGTCGCGGCCGCTGCCCGTGCGCGGCTTCGAGCTGTCGTGGCTAGACGCAAGAATGTGCAGATTTGCGGTCGCGGCCGGCCCTTGGCTCGCCGTCATGGTGGCGGCGGTTGCTGTGCCGGTGCAGAGCAGCGCGGCTGCAGCGCCGGCTATCACAACTGCCTTTCCGCCAACGCGGCCAAGGCCAGCCTGATGCCGGACATTGCTGCCCATGGAAATCCCCCCGTGCGTCTTCTTGGTTTGTGTTACCGAGCTCTGACGCACCGTCAGGACGCTAGGTTTCGCATTGAGACGCAGATCACTACTGGCTAGTAACATGATCTTCGATCGTCGGCGCTATAAACCTCGTAAGTGTCTATACCGGGCATTCATGACCATGGTCGGCTCCCAGGACCGAGGCGCCGAACCAGGCCGCCGGCGGGTCTGAATCACGCAAATGAAGGCTGCCAGTGGCGCTATGCGCAGTCACAAGAGGGCGAACGGTGACTGGGCTGCTTCCTGCTCGCTGAGCTGCAGCGGAAGTTCCACCCGGCCTGTGCGCGCGGCCCGGTAAGCCGCGTAGATCAGCTCGAGCACCGCGCGGCCGTCTGCACCGGTTTCCTGCGGCGTCGCCGTGCCCAGGACGCAGCTGACGAAGTGATCCATCTCCTGCGGTATGCCGGAATGCCAGAGCTCGTCGAAGATGGTGAACGTCCAGCCGCGCGTATCGGGTGCCTTCTCGACGGCATATCCGTAGCCGGCATCGCTATAGGTCAGCAGGGATGAGCCGCGCATCAAGTCGGCATAGGTGATTCCGCGGCTTCCCGCGATCTCGGCACGGTCGTCCATGCCGCCCGGCTTCGCCCAGCTCGCCTCCACCAGGCCCATCCGGTTGCCCTCAAAGCGGATCGTCACGATCGCATGGTCGTCCGCCCGCGACCGTTTGCCGTGCACGAACGTGCCCACCTCTGCCGCCACGGTTAGGGCAGCGGGCTTGCCCAGTACCCAGCGCGCGAACTCGATGCCGTGGCAGCCCATGTCCATCAGAACGCCGCCACCGGACTGCTCCGGGTCCCAGAACCAGTCCGAGTGCGGCCCGTAGTGCTGCTCGGTCTGCCGGACCAGGTACACCTCCCCGAGCGCGCCCTCGTCGGCGAGTTCCTTTGCGCGGACGTATTTCGGCGCGAAGCAGATCTCTTCCGCGTACATCAGCAACACCCCGGCGGCCGAGCACGCGGTCATCATCTCATCGGCCTCGCGCAGCGTCCGGGCCAGCGGCTTCTCGCAGATGACATGCTTGCCTGCGCGGGCCGCGGCGACAGCGATGTCCCGGTGCAGCGCGTTCGGCGCCGCGACGCACACCACGTCGATATCGGGTCGGCCAGCCAGCTCGCGGAAATCAGTGAGCCAGGCGGGAATCCCCCAGCGCTCGGCGAACTCCGCTGCCCTCCCCGCCGACCGCGAGGCCACCGCGCGCACTTCTGCACGCGGCAGCCGCGAGAAGGCCTCCGCATGCGCTCCGGCTATGAAACCGCTTCCCACGATCCCGATTCCGACCTGATCCGACGTCATGATCTGCCTCCGCCTGCTGACAATCCGGCCCACCGCATGAGACACCGCGCCGAGCGGCCGTTCTGCCGACGGTAGCGGACAGAGTGACCGAGCCTCGCGCCGACCGCGCGCGCTGGTCACGATCCCAGGCTGGCCAGCACCCGGGCCCGCAGCGATCCATGCGGCCAGCGGCGGCACAATCATGGTGCATGGGATCATCTCGAATTGTGCACAAAGACCTGCGGGAATCCGATGATTATGCTGCGGTCGCCGCGTACATCCGGCGGCTGCACGAGCCGGCTTTCGCCAAGCCGCACCATGTCACCGACCTCGTCACGACCGCCGACGCTAGCCGCATCGTGGTGACCGGATCCGTGTACGACAAACTCGACGGGCTGCCATGGACGGCCCTCTACGAAGTGCGGGACGGCGCGCTGTGGCCGCTGACCTCCGCCGGCGGTTCAGCCAAGGCCGCCCGGCTGGCTCCGGACGGGTCAGCGCTGGCGTTCTTGTCGGACCGGGCCACGGCGGAGGTATTCCAGCTGTACCTGCTAGCAGACGGGCAGCTCGGCGAGGCCCGGCCAGCGCCCGTTGTGCCCGGCACGGTCGAGTATCTGGCGTGGTCACCGGACGGCACGCGGATCCTGCTCGGAGTCGCTGGGGCCGCAGCCGAGATGGCTGACGCGCAGGGCTCAGGAACGGCGGGCGCGGGCGAGTCCGGTCTGCCGCCCTGGTACCCGCACGTCGAGGCCGGGACGCCGGAGGACGCCTGGCGCAGCCTGTGGTTGTACACGCCTGCCCGCGGCGAGGTGATCAGGGTCTCGCCGGACGGGCTGAACGTCTGGGAGGCAGCGTGGTCCGGGCCCGGGCATGTGCTGGCAATCACCAGCGAGCGGCCTGGCGAGGATGACTGGTACCGCGCGGTGCTCAGCCGGCTCGACGTCTCGACGGGCGAGGCGACCGAGCTGCTCCGCAGTGACGTCCAGCTCGGACTGCCCGCCGGGACCACCGACGGTACGAGGGCAGCCGTCGTCGAGGCCGTTTGCAGCGACCGGTGCATCGTGGCGGGCGATCTGATCGTGCTGGACCTGGTGGCCGGCACCAGGTGCGCCATCGACACCAGCGGGACGGATGTGACCGCTGTCCAGTGGATCGACCGGACGCGGCTCGGCTACATCGGCCAGCGCCATCTGGACAGCGTGGCCGGGATAGCCGACACCGGCGAAGGACTCCTGCAGGGAACGATCACGACCAGCGAGCTCGCCGCGTCCGCACAGTCGTGGGCGAGCGGGTTCTACCCGGCCGGCGCCTTCACCTCAGACGGCCGGCTCGTGGTGATCCGGGACGACTACGACCTTCCGCAGGAGATCGCGATCGTCGGCCCGGGCGCTGACCAAGTGCTTGCCTCGCTGGCGCATGCCGGCACCGACTACATCCGGTCAGTCGCTGGCTCGGCGACAGCCGTCAGCTGGAGTGCTCCCGACGGGACGCTGATCGAAGGAATCCTGTGCACACCGGCCGGAGCCGGGCCGTTCCCGCTCGTCCTGCGCGTTCACGGCGGGCCGATCGGGGCTTACCAGCGGAGCTGGTCAATGCGTGATTACGCGGTACCGCTGCTAATCTCCCGCGGATATGCGGTCCTGCACCCCAATCCGCGCGGTAGCTCGGGGCGGGGCCAGGAGTTCGCCGCCGCAGTTGTCGGCGACATGGGCGGCGCAGACACCCACGACTACCTGTCCGGAATCGACGCCATGATCGAGCGCGGGATCGCCGACCCCACGCGGATCGGGACGATGGGCGTCAGCTACGGCGGATTCATGTCAGCGTGGCTGGTGACCCAGGACCAGAGGTTCAAGGCCGCCGTGGCCGCCTCGCCGGTGACTGAGTGGTACAGCTTTACGTTCACGACCAATATCCCCGGCTGGGGACTGTGGTTCCTCGACAACGCCGATCCCGAGGCTGCGGATAACCAGGTGCACACTCGCAGCCCGGTCATGTCCGCAAGCAAGGCCAGAACGCCGACCCTGCTCACGGCCGGCGCGAAGGACCGGTGCACACCAGCCGGCCAGGCAAGGGAGTTCTACCAGGCGCTGATTGGTCATGGCATCGATTCGGAACTGGTGATCTATCCCGGCGAAGGGCACGGCGTCAGCCGGTTCCCGGCCGTCACCGACTACCTGACCCGGCTCGTGACCTGGTTCGAGAGATACATGCCTGCCTGACTTCGCGCCGCGCGAGGGCTTGGGACATCCGACTGCCGCTGCCGGCGGAACGGCACCGCCGTCACAGCCCCAGAAGTCGGTCGAGATCGGCCTCGTCCGCGCCGGTGACGTCGACGATCTTCATCCTGCTCGCTGCTCCGGACACCAGCGTCACCGCGTGCGGCCGGACGCCGAATGCCTCCGCCACAGCGGTCAAAGCGGCCGCGGTGGCCCGGCCGCTCACAGCCCGTGCGCTGACGCGGACTACCAGCGCGCCGTCACGCTCGCCGCCCACCTTGGTGTGGGCAGACCCAGGCCGGACCCAAATGGTGACCCGCACCTTCCCCAGTGTGCCTGAGGACCTCCGGTCGCGATCCTCACGCCGCTGCCCGCGGGACACACGGTGGACTTGGTCCATCGGTGGCCAGTGCCGGCAGGGTGCCCAGCCGGATATTACGGTGCGGCCGTGGTGGCGGGCCGGTTACCCTGCCGGCGTGACAGACGGTGACGCAGCCGATTGGCGGGACCTTAATCGGGCCAACTGGGATGGCCGGGTGCCGGTGCACCTGGCCAGCGAGTTCTACGATCTCGATGGGTTCCGGGCCGGTGCCGGCTCGCTGCGGCCGTTCGAGGCGGCCGAGGCCGGCGAGGTGACGGGCAGGCGGCTGTTGCACCTGCAATGCCACGTAGGGCTCGACACGCTCTCCTGGGCCAGGAACGGTGCGCAGGTCACCGGGCTCGACTTCTCCGAGCCCGCGATCGAGGCCGCGCAATCGCTGGCAGCCAGCCTCGCCATCGACGGGTCTTTCGTGGTGGCCGACGTATACGACGCCGTGACAGCCCTGGGCGGGCAGCGATTCGACATCGTCTACACCGGGACCGGGGCGCTGGTATGGCTGCCCGACAT
>JASIBJ010000102.1 GCA_030045215.1 Streptosporangiaceae bacterium
AGCAGGCACGGGCGGGTAGCGGACGACATCCATCGGCCGCCCGCGCACGCGCCTGGGCCGGGCCAGGATCGGCACGGTGCTCACCAGCAGTCGGTGACCCGCAGACGAGTCGGGCAGGTACTGATCGCTGCCGGCGTGCTGGTCTGCGCGCTGCTGGTCCTGCTCGTCGTGCACATCGTGCAGAACACCGGGACGCCGCGTCGAACGGCGAGCGCGAACACGAAGGATCTTGACCCCGGTGCATCGGTGCGGCCCAGCTCATCCACCACGAGCCCGACGGCCAAGGCGGTTACCCCGTCGGCGTTCGCGGGTAGCTGGGCCGGTCGCGTCTCGCAGCAGCCCGACGGCGTTTACACCGTGACCATCAGCCTGACCGCGGGGACCACGGTCGGCTCGATCAGCTACTCGGCGAGCAACCTGAGCTGCGCCGGCGTGCTGCGGCTGACGGCGACTACGGGAAAGCAGCTGACCCTCAGCCAGAGCGTGTCGAAGGGGCCGTGCCTGCCAGGCACCGTGACCCTGACCAAGGCCGGGTCCGGCGCGGTCCAGTTCAATTTCAACGGTTCCTCCGGACCGCCGGCCACCGGCACCCTGAGTAAGAGCTAGCTGTCGCGAGCCGATCCTTCCCACAAGCCCGCCAGAAGGTCGTGCAACTGCTCGAACAAGGCCGGGCTGGCGGCCAGCGTCAGGTCCGGACCGGCGTCACGTCCGTGCAGGCCGCCCACGTATGCGCCTGCCTCGCGCGCGATCAGCCCGCCCGCCGCGATGTCCCAGTAGTGCACGCCGCTCTCGTAGTACGCGTCTACCCGGCCGGCCGCTAGCGAGCACAGGTCGATCGCCGCGGCGCCCGCGCGCCTGATGTCGCGCACCCGTGGCAGCACCTGCGCGACCACCGCGCCTTGCGCCGCCCGCTGCTGCGCCGCGTAGCTGAAACCCGTGGCCACCAGTGCATCAGCTAGGTCTACGCCGGTCGTGCAGGACAGCAGGACGGGAGCGGGCTGCCAGCCCGAATGCAGCCAAGCGCCGCCGCCGATCGTCGCCTCATACGTGTTGCGCTGCAGCGGCGCGCATACCACTCCCGCGACGATGGTGCCGGATACTTCGGCCGCGATGCTCACCGCCCACTCGGGCAGTCCGTAGAGATAGTTGACCGTGCCATCGAGCGGGTCCACGATCCAGCGCACCAGGCTGTCGGTACCGGTCTGGCCGCCCTCCTCGCCAAGGATCGCGTCGCCCGGCCGGGCCGCGAGGATCCGCTGCCTGATCAGTTCCTCGGCCGCGCCGTCCATCTCGGTCACGACGTCGGTCGGGCTCGACTTGGTCTCGACGACAGCTGCGCGGCCGTGCCTGCTCAGCAGCAACTCGGCCGCCTCCTGGGCCGCGGACGACGCGAGCTCCAGGAGCTCGGCCGGATCCGGGCTCACTGTGCGACCCCGGAGGACGACCCCCCGAATCCCCCCGACGGTGTCGCGGCGGGACGACGAGCGCCCTGGCCGCAACACCCGACTGGGCACGAGTGCGGCCCCACGCCGAGGCCGCCCAGTGCGGCTGGGTCGGTCCCGTCTGTCCGCTCCCGCACCAGGTCGGCGATCATGGACACGAACCGCGGGTCGGTCCCGGCCGTGGCCGCCCTGGCGAACTCCAGGCCAAGCCGCCGCGCCGTCTCCGCGGCCTCCACGTCCAGGTCGAACTTGACCTCCATGTGGTCACTGACGAATCCGATGGGCGAGACGACGACCGCCTGCGATCCGGACGCCGCGAGCTTCACGAGGCAGTCGTTGATGTCGGGCTCAAGCCACGGGGCCGACGGCGGCCCGCTGCGGCTGTTGTAGGCGAGCCGCCACGGACGGTCGTAGCCGGCCAGCGAAGCGACCAGGCCGGCCGCGTCGGCGAGTTGCGCCGGATACGCGCCGCCGGCTGGCCCGCCCGCTCCGGTCGGCCACGGCCCGCTCGTCGGCCCGCTGGCCTCCGACATCCCCACCGGGACGCTGTGCCCGGTGAAGACCAGGTCCCAGTTACCGGCGAGGGACGGCCCGAGCGAGCTGGCCGCCGCGGCCACGGCCGCGGCGTTCGGCTCGATGAAGCCGGGGTGGTTGAAGAACTGCCGCAGCTTGTCGACCTGCGGGGCGGCCGGCCCGACGGCAGCGCGGGCAGCCACGATGTCGCCCAGGTACTGCCGGCAGCTCGAGAACGAGCTGTAGGCGGAGGTGACGAACGCCAGCGCGCGAGTCACCCCGTCGGCTGTCATCTGCCGCATCGTGTCGGGCAGGTAGGGCTGCCAGTTCCGGTTCCCCCAGTAGACGGGCAGGCCGATCCCGGTCGCGGCGAACTCCTTCTCGACCGCGGCGAGCAGGTCGCGGCACTGCTGGTTGATCGGGCTGATCCCGCCGAAGCGGTAGTAGTGCTCCGCGACCTGGGCCAGCCGCTCGGGCGGCACTCCCCGGCCGGCCGTGACGTTCTGCAGGAACGGGATGACATCGTCTGGTCCCTCGGGTCCGCCGAAGGACATCAGCAGGAACGCGTCGTAACCGGCCATGCCCCCATCCAACCAGGGACCGGACGGGGCTTTTGCCGCGAGCCGGGTGCGGTGGAACCATCGGTCCGCGCTGATGCGGAGCCGAGCCTGTTCCCCCAATAATCGGCTGCCCAAACCCGCTGGCCGTATGAATTACGAGTAATCGGCGGCGTATTCGGCCGCGAGCGCCAGGACCTCGTTGACATACCAGGTCGCGTGGTTGTAGTCGAAGATCGCCTGACGCAACGCCGAGCCGCCGATGGCGGCCCCGTCGGCGCACAAGAGCCTGGCTGCCGACGGCACGGCGTCGTAGGGGTCGAGGATGTTGGGTGTACCCGTTTCGCCGAACCCGTCGATGCCCCAGACCGCCCAGGTGGACGGCAGGAACTGCATCGGGCCCAGCGCCCCGGCCGTCGACGGTCCCATGTTCTCGCCGTCCGCGCTCTCGATCTGGCCGATCGCCGCCAGCACCGTCCAGGACAGGCCAGGGCAGTAATCCGCCGCCGAGGCCTTGAACAGCTGCAGGTACGTGGTGGGCCTGGTGCCGGGCGCCACCGTCGCTACCGGGAGCTTATGGCTGCGCAGCACCTCGATCCGCCCGCCGGGCCCGAGGATCTTCGAAACCTTCTGATCCAGGGTGGTCAGGCTCACGCCGGGGGCGCTGATCAGCCCGGCCACCTGCCGGACCAGGCCGAGCTTGTGCGAGGTGGCCTCGTTAACCAGCAGGTCCACCCCGTTAAGGCCCAGGCTGGCCGACATCGCGTACGTGACGACCTGGCTGGTCGCCCCGGTCAGCGCGTAGCTCTTTCCGGCCTGCAGGCCGAGCGACGTGCTCGACGGCAGCGAGGCCACGAACTCGCCCCGGCTCAGCGCGGACCAGAGCGCCTGGTTGGAGGCCGCCGCCAGCGGGACCCAGGACCTGAAAGTCGCGGGGTTCACCCCGATCACGCTGACCGGCCGCCCGCCGACGGTGATCTGGGCCCCGTCGAAGGTGATCATGTTACGCACGCCGGTGATCTTGCGAAGGCTGGTCACCTGGCTCGCGGCGAGGCCCTTCGGGGCAACGACGAGGAGGTCCGGCAGGATTATTTGCCGGAACGGGCTCGCCTTCTGCGCCTCGGCGACCACACGGCTGGAGCTCTCCTGGCCGGCGAAGTACGTCGTCCCAGGCGCGGCCGCCCAGCCCGAGGCCTGAAGGTGCGTGACCGAAGAGGGCTCGGTCGCTGACAGCGGGCCGACGGTCCGGTCTGGCGTATCCGGACGACCGGAGGACCCGGCGGCGATGCCCTCATGAGAGGCAAGACCGAGGACGGCAACGGCGCCCACGGCGACCAGGCGCTTGGCCGGGGGCGTTCCGGCGGACGCGCTAGCGCGCCGCCAGCGCCTGGCGGAGGGCGGGCTCTCGTCAGCCTCCCGATCTGAGCGTCCCATAGGGCATCAACCATAACTGCCAGGATTCGCGGGCTGAAGGGGCGGCCGGCGAATTCCCGTCGTGGCGATAGGGAGTCGGCGTCACGGTCGTTAGTCGGGCGAAAGAAATCCGATTCCTGACTGTCGGTGCCGCTCGTTAGTCTCAGAGCCGGAGGCTAGACATCAGATGACGCAGGCGCAGGTAACAGCACTCGAGACAGAGCAGGCCGGCGGGCATGAGCGGGCAAGCGAGAACGCATACCTGAGCTTGCTGAGGATCCCCGGCGCGGCGCGGTTTTCTGTCTCGGCCGCGATCGGGCGGCTGCCGATGTCCATGTTCGGTCTCGGAACCGTGCTGCTCGTGAAGGCCACGACCGGACAGTACGGCTTGGCCGGCCTGGTTTCCGGCGCTGGCTCCATTGGGTATGCGGTCTGCGCGCCGCGCATAGCCAGCCTCGCCGACCGGTTCGGCCAGGCCAGGGTCCTCCGGCCCCTGGTCGCGTTCTTCGCGCTGACCACGAGCGTGTTCATCGCCTGCGCGGAGTTGCACGCGCCGCTGTGGGCGCTGCTGATAACTGGCTGCCTCGCGGGCGCGTCCATGCCTTCCCTCGGCTCGATGGTCCGGGCGCGGTGGAGCACGCTGCTGGCCGGCTCCCCCAGGCTGCATTCTGCGTTTGCGCTCGAGTCGGTCGTGGACGAGATGATCTTCGTGGCCGGGCCGGCTGTGGTAACGCTGCTGGCCACCAAGCTGCTGCCCGCGTCGGGCGTCGCCACGGCACTGGTCGTGTGCGTGATCGGGACGCTGCTGTTCGCCGCGCAACGCCGCACCGAACCGCCGCACGGGCTGCGGGCCGGTACCGCGGGTGCGGAGCATCGGGCG
>JASIBJ010000103.1 GCA_030045215.1 Streptosporangiaceae bacterium
CGTCAAGCACCGCCACCCGCCCGACTCGGTCGGCCAGGTACGCGCTGGCCGCAGCCGAGTAGTTGAACAGGCCGTATCCGCCGAACGCCGACCGGGGGCAGTGATGTCCAGGCGGGCGGGCCAGACCGTAGACCGATCTGTCCCCGGCGAGCAGCAGGTCGGCTGCGGTAAGTGCGACATCGACCGCAGCTCGTGCCGCCTGATAGCTGCCAGGGACAAGCGGCGTCATCGTCTCAAAGCACCAATAGCCGATGCGCCCGACCGGGCCGGACGGTTCGGGCGCAGGTCCCATCCCCTCTCGCATGGCCGGGTGGAGGACCGTGTCCGGCATGTACTGGGGTGGCATTGAGCTGCCACCGCCGCCATGCGATCGCCAGAGGCTCCATGCCTCCTCGAGGAACCGCACCAGGCCTTCATGGTGAACCGCGGTGATGGGACCCAGGCCGTGCTCCGCGGGAGAAGCGAAGCTGAAGTCCGCGTCGGCGGCCAGCGCGGCCCGGATCGACTCCGCCCTTGCCGGCACCTCGTACATCGGCATCGGGATCCCGTATTGCACCTCCGTCACCGGGTCGTGCAGCACATGGGCGGAGTCATAGACGACCTTCATTCCGGACATCAGGCAGCCACGAACTGATGGCTGAGGACCTTCTCTGCTGTGAGGGTGACTATGACTCCGCGTAGCACCCCGGCGTTGTACTCACTGCCGGGATTGATCGCCGTTGTGCGGCCGAGCCTGGCCACGCCGCGGGACTCGTGGATGTGCCCGTGCAGGGACAGCACCGGCTGATGCGCCTGCAGGGCGTGGCGGACCGCCTGACTCCCGACCGGCACCATCCTGGCGCTGGCACCACCCACGAGCCGGAGACTGTCATCGAGCTCAGGAGCATCATCGATTCTCGTGTCATACGGCGGGACGTGCAGGTTGAAGACAGCTGGCATCGCCGGATCCAGCTCCTTGACCAGCCGCTCGATCTTCTCGCTGAGCTGCTCCTCGGACAGTTCCCTGTCGGTGTGCCAGGGCGTGACGTTGGAGTAGCCGAGGGAGAGGAACTGCACCCCGCTGATCTCGATGAGCTGCTCCTCTGCGTTGCCGACAGTCGAGTCCGCGAGCACGTCGGCCACGTAGTGGCCGTCGTCGTTGCCGGGCATCACCAGGCACTTGACCTGCGAGCTGGCCAGGCGCTCGGCTGCCAGGTCCATCCATCGCTGGATGTCGGCGCGCATGACCTCATCGAAACGGGCCTGGCGCGCGGCAGCGTCGCGGTCGAGCGCGGCCAGTTCGTCGGGCTCGCATCGGTAAGGGTAAAAGCCGTTGAAGCGAATCTGCGCCTCAAGCTGCTCGAGATCGTCGTCATCCCTGGCCTCCGCAACCCGGCCGAGGAAGCGGGCGCGCCACGTGCCGGCCCGCTCACGGACGACGGCCACCATCGCCTTGCCCGTCAGGTCTCCGCCGAGGACGATCACGTCGACGCCGTAGAAGTCGCCTGCCTTCAGGAACTTGCGCCAGCACGTGTCCGAGCCGTGGATGTCGGCGGCATAGAAGATCCTCACGACGTTGTCGTCTCGGTTACGTCTGAGCAGCCTCATCGGCGGCCTCTCATCTCGTCGGCCGGCTATTCAGGCGGGATCACGGTGTAGGCAAGGTCAATGTTGATGCCACGCGCCCGCTGGATCGCCCTGATCGTGTAGAAGATTGGCAGTGCCACGAGGAAGACCGCCACGACCAGGATGACTCGGTCGGTGTTCAGATGCCAGTTTGTGCCCGAGTTCGGGTCAAGCAGGAGGTTCACCACGGCGACCGCCATCAGGACCGCACTGGCGACGCCGACGATGGTGAGAACGGGGATCCCGCGGAATCGCTGGTTATAGGGGGAGGACTCGAACAGCTCGGGTTTGCGGAACGGCAGCGCGGCGCCGGCGACCGAGACGATGAGATACGTCAGGCACAGTCCGACCAGGCCGACAAGGAAGGTGAGCTGCGGGTTCAGCGACACGATGATCACGCTGATCACGCTCACCACGGTGATGACGGCGACCGCGACCACCGGGGCGCTGGTCTTGGGGCTGACCTCGGCGACCTTGTCCGGCAGCAGGTGGTCGAAACTCCAGGCGAAGATGTTACGGGACAGCTGAAGCATGGTCTGGGTCACGAAGATGATCAGCATCGAGGTGAAGCCGAGGATGATTATCGTGCCGACCACGATGTTGCCCGAAGCTACGGCCGCCACCTCGGTGTACAAGGGCGTGAACGCGAACTTGTAGGCGCCGGGGGCAGTCAGGGCGAGCCCGGCCAGGAAGCCGTGGCCCGCTCCGGTCAGGAATGCGAAGGCGGCCAGCAGTATCAGCACTGTCGCGAGCACATGCGCGCCGGGGATGGACAGGATGCCGCTGCGCTTGGCTCGCTTGATCTCTCCGCCGAAGTAGACGGACTGGAAGATGAAGGCGAGCGCGTAGAACGGCTGCGTGAGCATGAGGAACGACTCGCGCAGGCTGAAATGCGCGTTCGCGGCCGCCCCGTTCTTGAGGATGAGGGCGCTGGCGTGATGAGGGCCGCCGAGCGCGACAACGTAGTCATCGAACCGGGAGAAGACGGTCGCCCGGCTGGTGACCAGCAGCACGATGATCGGAATCAGCATCGCGCCGACGAACCACAGGACGAATGTCCAGCGCTGGATGCGCAGGAACGTTCTCAGGCCCCGCCCGAACGCGAGCAGCAATGCGGACAGCAAGACGACTATCAGCCCGACGATGAGCGTCCCGCTTCTGGTGTCCAGATAGTTAGCTGTGCTCAACAGGCCAGCCGAGCCGGTGCGCGCTGCCCACAACCGAAGCAGCGGCGACAGGCCGTAGGCGGTGGTATAAGCGGCGTAGAGGCCCACGAAGAACGTGATCCAGAAGTTCCACGACAGGTTGCTCATGAACCCAAGGGGCGGGCTCAGGACCCGGCTGATCCAGGTGTAGTCGCCGCCCGATCTCGGGATGATCGCGGTGAGCATCGCGTAAAGGAAGCCGGTGGTTACGGTCACCAGAAACGCGAACAGGCACGCCAGGTAGAGATTCCCGCCCGTGTAAAAGGCGGTACCGAAGAGCAGCAGGAACGCGATCGCCAGCGGGACCGACGCCCAGATCATGTTGTACATGGCCGCGTCAAGCCAGGAGACCTCCCTGACCAGACCGGTCGCGTTGCGGACGAAGAACCCGCTTCCGGCGCCCGTTCCGCTGACGCTCGTTTCGCTATCCGTCATGTCCGTACCTCCTTATACGGGGCCGGGGCGCCCGCACGCTTGTGCGAGACGGGCCGGGCGCGGCGTGGTTCCGCTGTTAGTCATCACGACGAGTGCTGGATCTGAACCGCATAGCGCACGGTAGATTTCGGGCCGGCGATGCGCCATATAGCCAAGCGCCGGGTCAGCCTGGCCGGTCGTTGGCACGTCCGTCAGCAGCAGTTCCTCGTCCTGGCCGGCCTGCGCGACCAGGTTGCCGCGGGCGTCCGCGACGAGACTGCGCCCGAAGTAGCGCCACCCGCCTTCACTGCCCACCCGGTTGCACACCGCTACGACGCACTCGTTCTCGAGCGCTCGCGCGGCGAAGATGACGTCCTGGTCTCGTTCATACGGTGTCATGTTGGTCGCGGCGACGGCGACGACCGTCGCCCCGGCCAGCCGGAGCATGCGCGGCACCTCGCAGAATTCGCCGTCGTAGCAGATGAGCGGGCCGACCACCTGCCGGTCCGCTGCGACCACTTCAACCTCGCGGCCAGCGGACCACCAGCTGGCCTCTGCGCCGAACAGGTGGAGCTTGCGGTGAACCGCGCGGCCACCGGCCGGGGTGAGCGCGATGGCGCAGTTGGCGGCGCCGTCGGCGACCGGAAGCGGACCGCCCGCCACGACCGTGATCCCATGGACTCTGGCGGCGTGCGCCAGGGTCGGCACCGCGGTCTGCTCGGTCTCGACGGCCAGTCGCGAGCGAAGCGCCCTGTCGGGCAGCGTCCAGCCGGTGAGGCACATCTCCGGGGCGATGAGCAGTCCTGCGCCTGCGGCGGCGGCAGTTCGCATCCCATCCAGGACTCGTTCCAGGTTGGCCTCCAGGTCGCCGACGATCGGAGCGAACTGCAGGAGCGCGAGTCGCAGGACGTGACCCGGCATGAGCTGTTACCAGCCCCAGCGGACGGGCAGGTCGGCGGTGAGAATCGTCGTGGTGCCGTCCGCGTCGATCAGGACCATGTCCTCGAAGCCGGCCGCGTGCCCGTTCCGGCCAACCTGGATCTCGACCGACCAGACAGTGCTCTCGGTCACGACCGCCGACTCATCTGGGGTGTTGCGGGCCAGCCACGGGTCATCGAAGGCGTGCCCGTCCTGATGACCGAAGCAGGGGAAGCTTGAGTTGAAGGCGACTTCGTCGGTGAACCCGTTGTCGAGGAGGTAGGCCTTCCCGACGTCGAACAGCTCGCCGGCCGTCACGCCCGGCTTCAGATGGCTGATGACCGTGCGCACACAGCCGGCCGCGCCTTCGATGATCTCCTGCTGCCACGCGGCCGGGCGATCACCGGCCACTCTGGTGCGGACGATGTCGTAGATGTAGCCGTTGACGTAGCCGTAGTTGTCCGGATGGACCAGGTCACCGGGCCGATAGCGCGTGCTGGCGTCATGCTGCGGCAGCCGGGGCCACTGGAAGTGCCCGGAACAGGCTCCCGACGCATACGGGATGTCCCACTGGGCGACGCCGGGGATCAGCGCGCCGTAAGCCATCGCGGCCGCCGCCCCGTCGCCATCGGTCGCGCCTTCGACGGCGCGCTCCATCAAGATCGTACTGATCTCGGCGCCGATCCTGGCCGAGTACTTCAGCATCTCCAGCTCGGCCGGGCTCTTGCGCATTCGCAGTTTCATGACCAGGTCATCGACGTCCCGGAATGCGGCCCGCGGCAGCTCGGCACCGAGATAGCGGTAGGCGGAGGCGGGCATCGCCTCCAGCCCGACGATGCCGACCTCACCCTCGGCCAGGCCATGGCGGCGCGCGACCTCCGCGACGCCGCGGTAGAGGTTCCGGTCAGAGTGCACAGCGTCGATGGCGACGAGGTCATCGCGCCAGTCCGGGATCTCCACGCACAGCTCGGCGTCGCCGTCCGCGGTGACGATCACGGCGGAGTGCCCGCGGCCGCTCCACAATGGCTGCTTGTCGTTGATCCACGGGAACGGGCCGTAATGGTTGGTCAGGTACAGCACGTCGCCGAAGTTGTCATAGGTGGCTCCGCCGCGCGACCAGATGATCAGCCCGCGCAGGCCTTCATCACGGGCCGCAGCGGCGGCCCGCTGGCGTCGCTCGCCGTACTCGGCTCGCGGGATGGTCGGCTGCTCCCCGATGGGGTGGTCCGGTCGCTCAACTTCAAGGTTCATGACCGGCCCTCTCGACGGCGGGATCTACGGAAGCGCGAAGTACATTGGTCTGATAAAACGCTGTTCAGCAACTTATGTCAACAGTTTGTTGCCGATTAGCGAAGTGAAAGCTAGATTTGCTTACCGGATCAGGAATCCTGATCGTGAAATATGCAAGCTGCAGGGAGCTGCCCGTGACCGACGCCAGAGCCGAAGGTCGAAGACTCGGCGATCTCGACCGTACCGACGTAGCGATCCTCCGGCTGCTGGAGCAAGACGGCAGGACACCCACCGCGCAGATCGCGCGCACGCTGGGGATCTCGGAGCCGACCGTGCGCAAGCGAATGGACCGGCTGTTCGAGGACGACATCATCAAGGTTGTCGCCGTCTTCAACCCGCGGAAGACAGGTTACGGCACCGATGTCCTGATCATGATCAGAGTCGCTCCGGGACAGTTGCAGGCGGTCGGGCAGGCGCTCGCGGCCATGGAGCACATCGTGTACCTCGGCTACACCACCGGCAGGCACGACATCATGGTTGAGGCGCTCTTCGCCAACGACCAGGCTCTCTTCCAGTTCCTCGAGGAGGAGCTGCCCATGCTTGGCGGGATCGTCGGCACCGAGACAGCGCACGTCCTCAGGACAGAAAAGATCAACTACGACTGGAAGCTCCCGGCAGCCTTCGGCTCATCATCCCAGCCGGAGACTCAGCTGGCGCCCTCAGAAGCCAGTTAGCGAGCGCGCAAAGACGCGGCAGAGGAGATGTCATGTACACCTGGCCGGCTGTGGACTGGCAGTCGCTGCGCGCTCAGCGCACGGGCAAGCTCGCAGAGCTCATGCGGCGGCGCGGCCTGGACCACCTGCTGCTGACGGGTTTCGACAATATTCGGTACGCCACCGACTACCGGACGTTGATCATCGCTGAAGGCTTCGACTGGTTCGCGGCGGTCGTTGACCAGGAAGGTACCTGCGACGTATTCGTGCCGTGGGTCGACGAGGTGGCTCAGGCCCCGGAGGCTGGGCTCCCCAAGATTCGAGCGCTGCACCCGCTGCCGTCCTGGAGCCCCGCACTAGCCCACGTCCGGACCTGGACGCAATCCGTTGCGGGAGTGCTGCGCCAGCGAAACGCGCGGCGGATCGGCTTCGATCTTGTCTACGCAGACCTGCTGGCGGCCCTGCGCCAGGAAGCTCTCCACGCCGATTTCATCCCGACGGCCTCTGACCTGTTCGATCTTCGGCGCAGGAAGGATGCGTCCGAGGTCGAGCTGCTCGTTGCGGCCAGTCAGGTGAACTCGCGTGCGGCCCGGGCAGCCATGGAGGCAGCTAAAGCCGGGATGACCGATCACGACATCCTGGCCCTGGCCATGGACAGCCTCCAGCGCGACGGGTCCGAGTTCGTCAGCCACTCGCTGTGCAACGTGCGACGTGGCACGGGCACGTGGTTCGCGGTCGGCAACGAACTGACCGAGGGAGATGCCTACTTCTTCGACATCGGCTGCTCGGGCATCGGCGGGTACGCATCGGACCTGGCGCGGACGGGTTTCGTCGGCGAGCCACCCCCGGCGGTCCGGCGCGCACATCGCCTGCTGCTGGACGCTCACAGCGTCGGTGAGCAACGGGCGCGGCCAGGCGTGCGGGCCTCGGAGATACACGGGGCCATCAACGACCGCCTGCGCACGGAGGGACTGCCGGTCACCCCTTACGCACTCGGACATGGGGTCGGGCTCCGGGCCTGCGAGCCTCCCACGATCTACCGGGCCGACCGGATGGATCGCGATGAGGTACTCCAGGAGGGGATGGTCATTGCGCTCGAGCCGGAGACGGCGGTAGACGTCGCCGGGCGGACGATCGTCCTGAAGGTTGAAGACAACTACCTGGTTACGAGCGACGGCCTGCAGCGCCTGACGAACGCGCCCTATGCGCTGAGCTGACCAGCGGCGATTGCGGTGGCGGCTCAGCGTTGCCGAACATCGCAAGACTACGGCGACCGAACAGCCTGGCGGCATTCCGGCAATAAGAGGTCAGGAGTCGGCAGCAGTGACCCGTGGAGCAGAGCTGATGAGCGCAGTCGGCGGCGCGGGGGAGGCTGGCGGATTACCTGCGGGCCTCTGGCCGGGCTGATGCCGCGGTGGCGGCCGCTTTCCGCGACATCCCTCGGCACACCTTCCTGCCCGAGATTGAGCCAGTGCGGGCCCTATCAGGACCGCGCAGTTGTGATCAAGTCGGATGGCGAAGGGCTGCCGGCCAGCGCGTCGGCGCAGCCCACGATGATGGCCATCATGCTGGGCAGCTGGAGCTTGCGCCTGGGCACCATGTGCTCGAGATCGGTACCGGCACTGGCTATAACGCAGCGCTGATTGCGCACCTCGTCGGTGGTGACGGTCGACGTGATTCCCGAGCGGATTGACCAGGCGCGCGAAGTTGGGCGCCGCCGGGTATGGCTCTGGCTGCCGGGAACGCAGCCAGAGGAAACGGGAGGCGCGAGCATGATCATCGACCGACCGCATGTCCGCCTGGCCCTGCGCTGGCCGGCCTCGTGAGGACCCGCGCAGAGGATCACCTGTGACGGACGGCATGCTGATCGCGCAGTCGCTGCGGGGAACACCCGAGGCGTTCGGGGAGATTGTTCACCGCCATGAGATCGCTGTTCATGGGTACTGTCGCGGCGGGCCGGACACCAGGCGGCCGACGATCTGCTCGGCGAGGTCTGGGTACGAGCCTTCGGGGCCCGCCGCGGCTATGACACCAGCCACGACGATGCCCGACCGTGGCTCTACGGGATCGCCAGGAACGTTTTGCGGGCACACTGGAGAACGAGCCGGCACATGGATCCAGCTGCACCAGAGGAGACGGTTGATCCCTGGGATGAGGTCACTGACCGGATCGACCTGGCCGTCAAAGCGCGGGCACTGGTTTCCGCGCTGCGGGAACTCCCCGCAGCTGAGCGCGACGTCCTGCTGCTCGTGGCATGGGAACAGCTGACCCCAGCCGAGGCCGCGATGGCGCTCAGCATCCCTCCGGGAACCGCTCACAGCCGCGAGATGCTGTGGTCGGCGGTAGTTGAGGAGATGGTCTCGGCCAGCGGCGCCCGCGCCGGACCGGCAGAGCATCAGGCAGATCAGCCGCAACCGACTGCCCGACCGCGCAGACCGGACAGTTGGCGACAGGCGCAGCAGCGCCGCAACGCTAGCCCGGCGGCGTGACTCACGTGAAGGGTAAGCCAGTCACCCTCATAAGCCCCGGCGGGTTCGCCGGCCACAGCGGCGAGGAGCTAGCATCACCACAACGGCCGGAACTACCGGATTTACAACCTCCCGGCAGGCACATCAGTGCTATATGCCGAGCCCTATGGCTCCCGCCGCACGACGTGGTTGACCATTCGCTTCCTGCTTGCCGGGATGGCATCCCTCGTGTGCGCACTGACTGGTAATGCCTCCGCGGGCCTCTGGGTGGTTCCGCCGCTGCTGGTCGTTGCTGCCGGTCCCGACCTCGTCCTGTGGATGCGATCACGTGCCGGACGGACGCGGAAAGGGCCAACGGCCACCCACTGAGCCCGATGCGACGTTAGCCCCTGCGACGGCCAGCGGCCTGGGAGCAGGCGCAGCGTGCTGACCGGGCTCCATCACGGCGGGCGCATTCTGATCGGGCCATGGGCGCGGCGGTGTCGCCTCCAGGAGTAGCAGGGCGACGTCGTCGTCGAGCTTCCCGCCCGCGTGCGCGAGGAGCCGGTCGAGCAACCCGTCCACGGCTGCCTGGAGGTCTGAGTGCCAGAGCGTCTCGAGGCAATCTTCGAGCCTGAAGTACTGGCCTGCCCTGTCGCGCGCCTCGAGCAGGCCATCGGTGTAGAACAGCAGCCGGTCACCCGCGCTGACGGAGAATGTTGATGGCCGGATGTCAGGTCGCAGGCCGAGGGGCGTCGCATAGGAACTAGGAGTCAGCGCCCTGAGGTCGCCATCGGCTGCGAGCCGCAACGGCGGCGGGTGCCCGCAGGTCACGAGCTGAAGCCAGCCGCCAGGGTCGAGCTCGGCGAATAGCGCGGTCACGAAGTCCTCGTCGCCTGCAGCCCGCGTGACGGACCGGTCCACGACCCAGGCAACCTCGGGCAGCGACAGGTCCGGCTGGGCACAGGCGTCGCGGAAGCTGGTCATCGCGACGCTGGCCAGGCGAACCGCCGGGAGGCCCCTCCCGCGGGTGTCGCCGATGAGCCAGCGCGGGTGCCCTGCGTCGGCGACAACCTCCAGCAGGTCTCCGCCCACCTGAGCCTCGGCCGAGGCTGAGACATACCGTGAGGCGAGCCGTCCTGTGGTGATGGTGGGCGGCACCTCGCGCAGCAGCGCGCTTTGCGCCACTCGGGCTACCGCCCGGACCTGGCCGAGCCGCCGCTGCGCCGCGGTGCGCAGCGCGGAGTTGGCTACGGCGAACGCGGCCAGCAGCACGAGCACACTGAGGTGCGATGCGACCATCCGCATCGGACCGGGCTGGCTCACCTCGAGCCCTAGTCCCAGGAGCAGTGTCCATCCCGCGACCACGGCGGTGATCCGCGGAGACAAGACCAGGGATGCTAGCAGCGGTCCGACTGCCAGCCATACGGCGGTGACGACCCCCGGCCCGGCCGCATAAACCGCGGCTGCGCTCGCCGTGATGGTCAGGAGGAGCGCCGTCGCGGACACCAGCTGCGCGCGCCGGCCCGACAACCTGGCAGGCCCGGATGCATCGAGCGTGATGCCGCCGCCAGAGCGTGCGAAAGACCCGCGGATCTGCCGTCCAAACGCCCTGGTTGCCATAAAGCCGCCTTCCACACGTCTCGTCTCTTCGGCACCGCTGCGTACGCTGACCACTATCGGGCACGTGATTCAGCGGCTACTGAGCATCAGCTCAAAGCAACATCTCGATGGGCGGGCCGGCACTTCTTCAGCGAATCTGCGGGAGAACTGGAGCGGGTTTCCATAGCTCTAGCAGCGTTCCCCCAGGTTCTCACTGCATCGCGGAACGATGTGCCCTCCGACGGAGCCTGATCCGACCTGCCGGCCGTTTCCAGCTGGGCTTCAGGTTCGCCCGGTGAACTCGAGGCCGCAGGACCTGGCGGGTTCGCGTCCCGGCCTAGTTCCGCAGGAAAGGCGGGACTGCCGAACGCGGCGTGCTGAGGGCCCCCTGCGCAAAGAGCGCGGCACAGCCTTCGGAGTCCGACCGAGGGAGAGTGGAGGAGGAGACGTGAGCAGG
>JASIBJ010000011.1 GCA_030045215.1 Streptosporangiaceae bacterium
CCCAGGTTCCGCAGGGTGATCGCCCGGTCGTTGTGGTAGCTGGGGTTGGTGGGCTTTAGAGCAATAGCCTGAGAATAAGCCGCTAGCGCTTGATCGAACTGCCCTTCATCGTCCAGTGCTGTAGCAAATGCGCCCCAGGCTGAAGCGATATCATGAGCCATTTGAGTGGCGATCTTGGCCGCGCTAAGAACCAGCCGGGAGATGACAGGGCTGGGCTGTCCGTCCTCCAGTTCGCGCCAAGCCTGATCGACGGGCATGCCCTGCTCTAGCAAGGCACCCGTCAGATTGACTGCTAGAGGAAGGCCTCTTGTGAACCGCGCTATCACGTCGATGTCCGTACCGTTAAGGATTGGCGTGCCTAGTCGCCCTTCCAGATACCGACGGATCGTCTCGTCACCAAAACGAGTTGGTGACATCAGCACAAGATGCTCGTCGCCGATGTCTCGGATAAATTGCTCCACCGGGCTATCGGCGTCCGCGGCTGCCTCCGTCTCGAATCGGGCGCCCACTACCCAGGTTATCTTCGGACCCGTCGCGACCATCACTCTGCGTAGCCATGACCATGCGCGGTCGCCGATAACTTCTCCGGTATCCAGCATGACCACAATCGGCACAGACATCGACAGTGACCGCAGTCCAGCTGCTGCCCGGCGTGTCAGTTCCCCCGCTGGATCCGTCATGAGGTCGTACTCTTGGCCGGCAATATCGCCAGGCTCCCTGCCAGTCACTGCGCGAACCGCCGGGTCCGACAGATGGCTCCGCGCCTGGGCCGCTGCTGCTAGTTGACTGGAACTTAGCCCGGCTTCTCCTGCGGGATCGCCACTTATCGCCAATCCTGCCGACGCTACCGCCCTCAGCAGTGCAGCCGCATCGGCAGCAGTGAACGGCGATTCGGGCTGCCTGCTTTCCGCGAGCAGATCGGCAACTCGGGCAGCGTACTCAGCTATCCGGCTAGCGCCCTGCCGGTAATCGGCAAGGTCCCTCTCGGCTCGTCCCGCGAGCTTTGCGTCCGTCTCGCATGTGTCTGTGACGGCTTTTTGCAGTGCATTCAGCACGGTCAGCAGGCTTGGACCAGCCGAGTCCACGTAGCTCGCCGGGTCACTGTCAAGCTCATCCCGCCAGTCCAGCCACACAACCCGTACACGCCCTGGCTTAACTGGCGAGCGTGGCAGCGTCCCTTCCGTCATCTGCCGGAATTGTCGCAGCAGACTGCTCTTCCCGCTGCCGCTCAGCCCATGAACTACTACCACCGGCGAGCGACTCGCTTCGCTCGGATAGTTGCCTCTCGTCCGGCGCCCTTGCCAGCCCGGGCTAGGTGATCCTTCTGGCCCCGTCAACGTCTCAAGCAGCGCGGCAAATCGGCGTTGCTCGTCCCATCGTCCGGCAAAGACCTCGCCCACCCCATAAGTGTCTCTTGCGCAGCCGCATCAGCGAAGCCGTGCGCCAAAACTGAGAGTGTTAAAGACAGCACAGCGAAACTGTGTCGCTGAAAACAGCAAGGCGGACGGGGCTCGAGCGCACGACCGGCGGATCATGAGTCCGGGCCGCCGGCAGGTTCCGTCGGCGGCGCTGACCTGCACGAAGTCATGCTGACGTGATCACCACGGCCACCGTTTGGGCATGCACTTGGCATGATCATGGGACCGTCGGGCGCAGATAGCTCCCAGACCAAGAAGATGCCTCACTCTTGGCCGCGCACGCCCGGCCTTCTTCTTCCAGAGTGTCGATCGGCTTGCGAACCGGCCCGCGCGCCAGTCCGTGCGCCTGCATCAGCGTCGTCTTCGGTGGCATGACGCGACGGCGCGCCTCGCTACCGAAGGATGTTTGAATAGTGCGGTCGTGCCTTCAGAATGGCTTCTGCATGGGTAGGTTCTCGCACCCACCCTCGGGGGAGGAAACGCGATGTCCGTACTTGTCGGTATCGTCATTATTGTAGTTATCCTTTGGGCAGTTAGAGCGGTGATCAAGTTCTACTGAGTTGAGGACTGGATCTAATGTGTCCAGCACCTGCCGGATCGCTCACACGTTGTTACGCGAAGCCTCCAGGTCCCCGTCCAGTCTTAGCATCGCGGCAGCATCAGACGGCCGCATGATCTCGGGTTTGCTACGTCGCTTGACGAGATTCAGTGCCGACAGTTTGCGAAGGCCGCTCAGATCAAGATCGAGGGTCTTGCGGTCATGCTCGGACACGTGCAGAAGGTGGCCCGGCAGGTCAAAGGCGTAGAAGATGTTCAGCTCGCCGACCAATGGGCTCCGACACGGGCTGGCTTCTGGCGGCAGCGTGATGGCGTCATCCGATAGCGGAACATACCCCTTGATCACCGGAACGATCATCGAGGCCTCGTGCGGCCCGGATGGCGCGAGCCGGAGATGCTCGGGCATGCGTCCTTTTCCTAGCCGACGCGGGCGACTGGGGTCAGCGGCACTTAGTCACGTAATCGGCATGATCAAGCTGTGCCTGCTGCCGGCGCCTGATCGCCTCGGCCATGCCGGGAACGTCGTCAAGGGCCTCAGCGAGCTGGCACCTGGGCGCCGACGTGCCGCAGGCGGTACTGGCCGCCGGCCCGTTCGAGGTAGCCGCGTGCGGCCAGATGAGACCCGATCAGCAGCTGATTTTGTGCGATGGCCTCGTCGATCAGCGCTGTGCGGGTGGCTACCGCCATGCCGGGATTCCACTCGAAGACCGATACCCAGTCCGGATGTGCGAAGTTCGCCTCGTCGAGCACCGCATCACCCAGGTACAGGGCAGCGTCATCACCAGAGGCGAGGGCAACCACAAGATGGCCCGGCGTGTGCCCAGGGGCAGGCACAAGCCGAACGCCCGGCAGCACCTCGGTTTCCTCGCTGATCAACTCCACCAGGCCCGCCTGGCTAAGCGGCGGCAGGTGAGTCCCGGCCCAGTCTGCGAGCTCCGGAAACTGACCGGCCGCTTCATCAGAGGTCCAGAAGTCCCACTCTGCCTGGCAGAGGTAGTGCCGCGCACGGGAGAAGACCGGCACACGGTCGCCGTCGGCTGCCACAGTCAGGCCGCCGAGGTGATCCAGGTGAGCATGCGAGATGATCACCAGGTCCACCTGATCGGCGGTGACGCCGCTGGCTGCCAGCGAGTCCATCAACTGCCCTGTCGGCT
>JASIBJ010000104.1 GCA_030045215.1 Streptosporangiaceae bacterium
GGAGGCGATCGGCGGGCTGGAGGTCGTGCCGCCGCGGGAGGTGGAGCGCACGCTGAGCGATCCCGAAGGGGGCGAGGAGATGGACGTGACGGCGGTGCTGGCGCGCCATCCGCAGGTCGTGCTCGTCGACGACCTGGGGATGCACACGACCGCCGTCAGCGCGCTGCGCTCGGCCGGCATTGACGTGATCAGCACGGCCGACATCGGCGACGTGCAGGCGGTCGCCAGCCAGTGGCGGGCCATCACCGGCCGCCCGCCACCCGCCACGATCTCCGACGACCAGCTCGCGGACATCGACGCGATCCAGTTCGTCGACAGCTCGCCGGAAGCGCTGCGCAAGCGGCTTGGGCATGGCAACATCTATCCGGCGCAGCGGGTACCCAACGTGCTGCAGACCGAGTTCCAGCCGTCCAGGCTGGCCGCGCTGCGCGAGCTGGGACTCGGCCTGGTCGCGCGGTCGGCGCCCGAGCCCGAAGCTGCGCGGCAGCGCCACTCCCAGGATGTGCTGGTCGTCCTGTCGCGGCCCGAGCCTGCCGACGCGCTGGTCCTGCGCGGGATCCGGCTGGCCAGGCGCCGCGGCGCCCGCTGTTACCTGCTGACACTGACCCCGTCGGGTCAGCCGCCCGTCACGTTCTCGGAGCAGGTGCGGCAGACTGCCGAGGCGGCCGGGGTGACCACGCTCGCGCGCGACAGCAGGGACGTCGGCGCGGCGATCATCTCAGCGGTGCAGGAGACCGGCGCGCGGCACCTGGTACTGGCCGCCCCGCCGGTCGGGCTGCTTGAGCGCTGGCGCGGGTCGCTGATCGAACGGCTGGTAGGCCGCCTGCCCGAGGTGCACCTGCACGTGCTGGCGGTCTCTTCGCGTGCGGTGAGCCTTGTGCAGTCGGCGGGCGGAACGCCGGGCGAGGCCGATCGCCGGGAGCAGCGGCGCGGCGCCGTACGGGTCTACCTCGGCTACGCGCCGGGCTGCGGGACGACCACGGCGATGCTCGAGGAGGCGGCCAGGCGCCAGTCACGCGGCACCGACGTGGTCGTGGGCGCGGTGGACGTCGGCGACCGGGAGCACGTAGCGGCGTTGCTCGAGGGCCTGGAGCTCATCGGCGACGGCAGCACGCTGGACACCGACGCGGTGCTGGCGCGGCGGCCGGAAGTCGTCTGCGTGGACGACCTGACCGGGGGGACCACAACCGCGGAGCGCCGGTTCGCCGCCGCGCGGCGACTCACGGACGCGGGCATCACCGTGGTCGGGACCGTCCAGCTTGGCGACCTCGGCAGCCCGTTCCTTGACGAGCGCGCGCTGCTGGCGCTCGCCGATGAGATCGAGCTGGTCGACGTGGCGCCGCCGATCCTGATCGACCGGGTCAGGCGGGGCGAGATCGTGCCGGCCGACCGGATCGCGAGCGAGCTGGCCACGACATACCGGCCAGAAGCCCTGCAGGCGGCGCGGGAGCGAGCATTCGCGCTCGTGGCCGAGCATAGTGACCGGCGCCTGGCCAGGTACGCCGCCGACCCCCAGCTCCCTGTGCCAGAAGTGCCGCCGTGCATCCTGGCCTGCGTCGCCCCCTGGCCGGGAATGGAATCGCTGCTGCGCCGGTCCGCCGCGCTGGCCGCCGAGGTCGACGGGCGCTTCGCGGCCGCGGTGGTCAGGGAAAGCGAACCTGGCCAGGAGGACACGCTGCTCGAGGCGTACGCGGCCCTGACCGCGCAGCTCGGCGGTGAGCTCACCGAGCTCACCGGGCCGTCGCCAGCCATCGCTCTCGCCGGGTTCGCCGAGCGCGAGCACGCGACGGAGATGATCCTGGGCCGGTCCGACCCGAAGCCGGGCGGCCGGTGCCCGGTGCTGCGTGAGCTGGTCAGGGTGGCCAGGGACACCGAGATGCACGTGCTGCCCGCCGATCAGTCACGGTAGGTCACGCGCCCCTGACCGCGATGACGCCATCGAGCGTGCCGACAAGCACGAGATCCCCCGACAGGCTGGGCGAGACGAAGTCCGGCAGCCGCGAGGCCAGGTGCAGCTCACGCATGACCTTGCCGGTGTCCGGCGCGACCTCGTACAGGTTGCCACTGTAGGGCTGGGCCACGAACAGCGCGCCGCCGCCGAGGACCGGCGAGCCCCACACCGTGCTCTGGCTGCGCCACGCGATCGTGATGCGGTCGCCCGCGGTGTCGACGGCGGCGAGGCCGCTGCCGAAGCACGGCACGTAGACGGTCATGCCGCTGATCGCCGCGCCGCCGAACGCGACGCACACCGGCGCCTGGGCAAGTTCGCCTCCGACCCCGCCGAGGTGCGTGGCGTCCACCAGGTACCCGACACCGCTCTTGCCTACCTGCAGGATCCGGCCGTCGCCGGTCAGGGCGGGCGACATCGAGCCGAGATCCAGGTCGTTGCGGCTGAGATAGGCCCAGTCAGCGGGCGCGAACACCCCGATCCGGCGCAACTGGGGAGTCAGCTCGATCACTGAGTCGCTGCCATCGTAGGGCGGCCCGAACCTGCCGCCGTTCCCCGACGAGACGTAGATAAGGCCGGACGAGGCGACGACCGGGCCGGCCGCCGCCCAGATGCCGCCCTGCTTCGGTGTCGGCACCCGATATGACCAGATCGGACCATGCCCGGACGCGGGAACCCCCACGACCGAGCCGATGTACGGCCCGCAGTCGCCGTAGTGGCCGCCGAAGACTACGTAGACATGGTCGTCGGTAAGTGCCAGCGCGCCGCGCTGCTGGTCATAGGCGGGCTGGTGATCGGGTGCCGGGATGTCGCGGCTTACCGCGACCTGACCGTCGGACAGCCGGAGGCCGTCCAGCACGTGCGTGGTCGCGCCGTCCTGGGCGACGACGTAGACAAGCCCGTCCGCCTGGTCGTAGACCGGCGTGCTGGTGATGCCGAGCGGATTGAGGTTGCCGCAGGGCTGATCGGCCAGCGGCAGCGGCCGCCCCACGGACGTGCGCCAGAGAACCTTGCCGGTAGCGCGGTTGAGCGCGTACACGGTGTCTTCCTCGGTCGCGGCGACGACCGTGTCGCCGATGATCAGGGGCTGGCCGGCCACCTCGCCGCCAAGTGCGGCCGACCAGGCCAGCGACAGCGGGCCGGCGGCCGGCAGGCCGGGGACGTTGCCGGTGCGCTCCGCGTTCTGATGGTAGGTGGGCCAGTCCAGGGGCGCGCCGGTCGCAGCCTGCGAGCTGACCTGCGTCCGCGGGGTGGGAGATGCCGGCGGCCTGGTGGCCTGACCGGCGGGGGAGGAGCACCCGGCGGCCAGCATGACGGTGAGCACGGTGATTCCGGTGAGCACGCACCGCAGGGGGACCATCCAGCCAGTCTGCTCCTGCGGCAGGGGTAAGGTCGGCCGTGCCGGTGACCTGCATTCCGAGGGGCCATGACAAACCAGCACGATCAGGGTCG
>JASIBJ010000105.1 GCA_030045215.1 Streptosporangiaceae bacterium
CGCCATGGCGGACTGCCGGGGCACGCCGAGATGGCGGGCAAAACGCTGCTCTGCAAATGGAACACCGGGCCGTCCGGCCACGGCCTGCCGGCCGCGGCGGGGGAAGCGCTGGCGTTGCGGCGGGCTGGTGCGCGCGGAGTCAAGGTGTTCGCGATCGAGGGCGAGGGCGGCCTCACCCCTGGCGCGGGTCACGAGACCAAGAACGCCGCCTGGGGGCTCGGCCTGGACAACCTGGTTGTGCTGGTCGACTGGAATAACTTCGGCATCGACCCGCGGCCTGCCTCGAGCGTGGTCGCCGGAACGCCGGACGACTGGTTCGCGCCGTACGGCTGGCGCGTGACCGGAACCGATGACGGCATGCAGTGGGGCCCCGTGACGAGAGCCCTGCTCGAGGCCAGCCACGGCGAGAACCCGGGCAACAGGCCAAGCATGGCCTGGTTCCGCACCGTGAAGGGCCGGGGGTACGGGAAGGTGGACGCGGCCAGTCACGGCGCTCCCTGGCCCCGCAACGCACCAGAGTTCTGGGCCGTTCGCAGGTCCTTCATGGCCAAGTACGGCGTCACCTACCAGGGAGTGGACGAGCCCGCACCGGAGGGCGACGCCGCGATCAAGGAGCAGTTCGAAGCGAACCTGCGGGTGGCCATGTCGGTGCTGCGGAGCGACTTTGACCTCGTCGAGTGGCTGTCTGACCGGCTTGTGGCCATCGCCGGGACCGTACCCGACTCGGTCCAGGGGCTCGCGTTGCCGACCGGGTCGGATGCCGTGTTCAGCGACGGGCGCATCTTCGACTTCGAGCGCTACCCGGAGCAGATGTGGAAGAAGCCAGGGCAGGTCGCGCCGAACCGGGCCGGGCTATCGGCCTGGGCGAGCTACGTTAACAGCCTGAGCCGCCGCGAGTACGGGCGCCCGTTGTTCGTGGCCTGCTCAGCTGACCTGGCCGAATCGACGAACATCGCGGGGTTCGCCGCGGGCTTCGCGGACATGCCCGGCTGGGGCTGGTACGAACGCGAGACCAGCCCGGAGGGCGTACTGCTGCCCGCGGAGATCACCGAGTTCACCAACGCCGGGATGATGGCCGGGATGGCCACCGTCAACCTGGCCGAGGACCCGTTCCGTGACTTCGACGGATTCTGGGGCGCTTGCTCGACCTACGGCTCGTTCTCCTACCTGAAGTACGGGGAGATGCGCCTGTTCAGCCAGCTCGCGCAGGACTGTGAGCTGCGGGTCGGGAAGGTGCTGTGGGTCGCGGGCCACTCGGGCCCGGAAACGGCGGAAGACTCACGCACCCACTTCGGTGTCTTCGCCACGGGCGTGACTCAGCTCTTCCCAGACGGCCAGGTCATCGACTTGCACCCGTGGGAGTACAACGAAGTCCCGGTGGTGCTCGGTGCTGCGCTGAGCCTGGACGCACCGATTGTGGCGCTGCACCTGACCCGCCCGCCGATCGAGATCCCGGACCGGGACGCGCTGGGCCTGCCGTCGCATTTCGCCGCCGCGCGGGGAGCGTACCTGCTGCGAGACTTCCAGCCCGGCCGTCCCGCGGGCGGCACCGTGTTCCTCCGCGGCACCATGCCGACGCACAACCTGGTGCGGGTGCTGACCGAGATCGACTCTGCTCGCCTGAACGTCAAGATCGTTGCTGCGATCAGCCCGCAGCTATTCGCGCAGCAGCCACGCTCCTACCGCGACGCCGTGTGCTCACCGGCCGACCGGATCGACGCCATGGTGATCACCAACGGCGCATACAAGCTGATGCGGGACTGGGCCGAGGGCCCTCTGGTGCGTGAGTACTCGCTGTCAGCGGACTGGGACGACCAGTGGCGCACGGGCGGATCGGTGGCCGAGGTGATCGAGGAAGCGCACCTGGACAGCGAGCACATCCTGACCGCGATCGAGCGATTCGTTGCCGACCGCCCGCGGCGGCTGGCGGTTGCCGCCGACGCACTGCACGCGGCGCAGACTCGGTAAACCGATACTCAGTACCGCGGCAGAGCCCGTCGCAGGAATTGGCCGGCTCCGAGCCGGCCATGAAATCCGTCGGTGTCGACGATGACATCGCCGCGCTGGATGACAACATCGGCCCGGCCGCGCACGGCCATGCCCTCGTAGACGGAGTAGTCCGTCGCCGAGTGGTGCGCCGCCGCCGACAGCGTGCGCTTGGCCGCCGGGTCGAACACGACCACGTCGGCATCGGCGCCCGGCACCAGTGCTCCCTTACGCGGATAAAGCCCGAACATCCTGGCCGGCCCGGTGGCCAGCAGCTCGACCCAGCGAGCCAGCGAAATGTGGCCTGCCACGACCCCCTGGTAGAGCAGGACAAGTCGCTCTTCAACCCCGTGCAGGCCGTTCGGGATCAGGGTGAAGTCCGAGTCACCACGGGCCTTCTGGGCGGCGGTGAACGGGCAGTGGTCGGTCGCCACCACGTCCACGTCGCCGCGCTGCAGTCCCTGCCATAGCGCCTGCTGCGCCGCCACGGTGCGCAGCGGCGGCGAGCAGACGTAACGGACTCCGTCCGGGCCGGAGAGCAGGCCTTCGTCGAGGAAGAGGTACTGCGGGCACGTCTCCGCGTAAACCCGCTGCCCGCGGTCTCGCGCGCCGTGCACGGCAGCCAGCGCCTGCGCGGCGGACAGATGGGCGATGTAGACCGGCGCCCCGGCGAGCTCGGCCAGCGTGATCAGCCGGGCAGTTGCCTCGCCTTCGAGCAGGGCCGGCCTGCTCGCCGCGTGGTAGCGCGGGCCGGTCTGGCCGGCCGCCACGTACTCGCGCCGCAGCTCCTCGATGACGGTGCCGTTCTCGGCATGCACGGCGGTCAGGATGCCAAGGTGGCCCGCCTCCTGCAGGATCCGGTAGACCTGCGCGTCGTCGATCATGTAGACGCCGGGGTAGGCCATGAAGATCTTGATGGACGTAACTCCGGCGTCGGCCAGGCCGGCTAGCTCGGCCAGTACCAGGTCATTTACCTCGGAGATCATCATGTGGAAGGCGTAGTCGATGTAGGTGCGCCCGGCCGCCTTGGCCTGCCAGCGCGCGAGCCCGGCCAGCGGCGACTCGCCGCGCTCGTGGCCGGCATAGTCGACGATCGTCGTGGTGCCGCCCCACGCGGCCGCGCTGGTGCCGGTCACGAAGTCATCGCAGGCTACGCCGTTCGGCGTCGCGAGTTCCATGTGCGTATGCACGTCCACGCCACCGGGCAGCACGTAGCGGCCGACGGCGTCAATTCTCTGGTCGGCCGGGCCGAGCGAGGTGCCGACGGCGGCGATCTGCTGGCCGTCGATGAGCACGTCGGCCTGCACCGCCCCCGCAGCGCTCAGTACAACCCCGCCGGAGATCAGGGTTCGCAACGGTGGTCCCTCCCAGCCGGGCCGTCGGCGGCGCTTGATTACACCGCCAGGCGGCCAGCGCCATCCCCTGGGTGTGCAGGCAGCCAAAGGATGGAAGTCCCTGGCGGCACGAGACCTAAGGCCCTAACCGGCCGCAACCCGTACGGGAGATCTTAGCGGTGGAGTGCGCAAGGGAGCATCCCATGGAGTTCACGCTCAACGGCAGCCCGGTCTCGGTCGAAGTCGGCGCCGATCAGCACCTGCTCGAGGTGCTCCGGGAGCACTGCCACGTGACCTCCGTCAAGGATGGCTGCGCGCCCGAGGGCTCCTGCGGCGCCTGCACGGTCCTGATCGACGGGAACGCGGTCGTGTCCTGCGCGCAGCCGGCCGGCAGGTTCGCGGGCCGCGAAATCGTCACGCACGAGGGCCTGGACGCCGCCGTTCGCGCTCGGTGGGCCGAGTGCTTCGTGGCGTCGGGCGCGTCACAGTGTGGCTTCTGCTCGCCAGGCATCGTCATGAAGGCGCAGGCACTGCTGCGCAAGACGCCCGACCCGAGCCGCGAACGGATCGCGGCAGCCCTGGCGGGGAACCTGTGCCGGTGCACCGGTTACACCAAGATCATCGATGCCATCGAGTACGCCGCCCGCGCAGCCCGCGGCGAGCCGCTGCCGCCAGTCGACCGCAGCGGCCGCGTCGGCTCACCGACCGCCCGGTACCAGGGGCGCCAGCTCGCGCTGGGGGACAAGGCGTACATCAACGACCTGGCCATGCCGGGGATGCTGTTCGGCGCGGTCCGGTTCGCGGATCATCCGCGCGCCAGGATCCTGCGGATCGATACCGAGCGCGCCCGCACCCGTCCCGGCATCGCTTGCGTGCTGACAGCCGCGGACGTGCCAGGGGATCGGGTCCAGGGCGAGATTGTCCACGACTGGCCGCAGCTTTATGGCGTCGGTGAGGTGACCAGGTACTGCGGCGATGTCCTGGCACTGGTGGCCGCCGACAGCATGGCCGGCGCGCGCGCGGCAGCGTCGCTTGTGGACGTCGACTATGAGGTTCTTGATCCGGTGACGAGCCCGCTGGCTGCGCTGGAACCGCAGGCGCCGCAGCTTCACCCGCATGCGCCGGGCAACGTGCTTTCTGTCTCGCAGGTCAAGCGCGGTGACGTCGACGCTGCGCTGGCCAAGTCTGCGCACGTGGTCACCGAGACATTCGGCACCCAGTTTATTGAGCACGCCTTCCTGGAGCCGGAGTCCTCGCTCGCCTTTCCCCGCGGGCAGGGCGTGCACTTCTACACCCAGGGCCAGGGCATCTGGAGTGACCGGCGCCAGGTCGCTGGGCTGCTCGGCCTGCTGGAGCAGGAGGTGCGGGCCACCCTGATCAGCAGCGGCGGTGCGTTCGGCGCCAAGGAGGACCTGGGTGTCCAGGGGCACGCCGCCCTGCTCGCGCAGCGCACGGGCAAGCCGGTCAAGCTCACGCTGTCGCGGGCGGAGAGCTTGCGTTTCCACGTCAAGCGGCACCCGCTCACGATGACCTTCACCGTCGGCTGCGACGCGGATGGCTCCCTCACCGCCGTGCGCGCCCGGATCGTCGGCGACACCGGCTGCTACGCCAGTGTCGGCGCGAAGGTGCTCGAGCGGGCCGCCACTCATGCCTGCGGCTGCTACCGGGTACCGGCCGTAGACGTCGAGGCACGCGCCGTGTACACGAACAATCCGCCGTGTGGCGCGATGCGCGGCTTCGGCGCCAGCCAGGTTAACTTTGCAATCGAGGGCATGCTGGACAGGCTGGCCGACCGCGTCGGGCTGGACGGATGGGACATCCGATGGCGGAATGCGGTCGACGTGGGCGACATCTTCGCCACCGGCCAGCGTCTCGGCCCTGGCGTGGGGTTGCGCAAGACGCTGCTGGCGATCAGGGACGACTTCAAGCAGGCGCGGTACGCGGGCATCGGCTGCGCAGTCAAGAACACTGGCGTCGGCAACGGTCTGGTCGAGTACGGCAGGGCGATCATGCGGCCGGAGCCGGACGGCTCGGTGACGATCTATCAGCCCTGGACGGAGATGGGCCAAGGCGTCTTCACCGTCCTCTCCCAGATCGCCTGCGAGGAACTCGGCCTGACGCCAGACCAGGTCACGGTGACGGTCGACACCGAACGCGAGCTCAACTGTGGCCAGACCACGGCGTCGCGCGGCACCGTGCTTGGCGGCCAGGGCGTGATAGCGGCGGCCGCCAAACTTGCCGACCGGCTCGAGCAGCTTTACGGTCCGGGCGCTCGTCATCCCGGCCGCGACCAGCTAGCCAGCCTGGCCGGTGAGGAGTTCTACGGCGAGTTCACGATCGACTGGACCACTGCTCCAGACGCTGCGGTCCCCGAGCCCGTCACCCACTTCGCCTACGGCTGGGCCACGCAGGTCGTGCTGCTTGACGACGAGGGCCGGATCGAGAAGGTGGTAGCCGCGCACGACGCGGGCCGGGTGATCAACCCGACGCTGCTCGAGGGGCAGATCGAGGGTGCCGTGCACATGGGCCTGGGCCAAGCTCTCTCCGAGGAGTACGTCGTCGAGGCAGCCAGGCCAGTCACCACGACACTGAAGTCGCTCAACATCATCCCGCCGGCGGGCATGCCGCCCGTCGACTGCCGGTTCGTCGAGGTGTACCAGCCCGAGGGACCCTACGGCGCGAAGGGCGTCGGCGAAATCGGCCTCGTGCCGACCGCCTCGGCGGTCGCCGGCGCGCTCCGCCAGTTCGATGGCAGCTGGCGGACCCGGCTACCGATGAAGGACTCGGCCGCGGCACGCGCGGCGGTGCCGAGACTGGGCCGGGCCCGGTCATGACCCCGGCCAGCACGGCAGTGGCGCTCTGCGGAGGAACCGTCGTCACGTCGCTCGACCCGCCCGAGGTGATCGAGGCCGACCTCGTGCTCAGTGGTGACCGGATTCTGGGCGCGCGGGCGGCCGAGGCCGGGGTGATGCGCCGTGACTGCAGCGGCTCCCTCATCGTGCCCGGTGCCGTCTGCGCCCACCACCACATCTACTCGGCACTAGCCAGGGGCATGCCCTTCAACCTCGCGCCGCCAGGGAATTTCACGCAGATCCTGCAGCGCATCTGGTGGCGGCTGGACCGCGCCCTGGACGAGGAGAGCATCCGGGCGTCCGCGCTCGCCGCCGGCCTGGAGGCATTGCTGGCCGGGACGACCACGGTTATAGACCACCACGCATCGCCGAACGCCATTGACGGTTCGCTCGACATCATCGCCGAGGCGCTGCGCGAACTCGGCCTGCGCTCGGTGTTGTGCTACGAGGTGACGGACCGGGATGGAGCCCGCCGAGCCGCGGCCGGCCTGGCCGAGAACCGCCGGTTCCTCGCCGCCCGTGCAAGTCCCCTGGCCCGCGGCATGATCGGCGCGCACGCCTCATTCACCATGTCGGACGAGACGCTGGCCGCCTGTGTGGACAGCGCGGCGGAGGCCGGGGTCGGCATCCACATCCACGTCGCCGAGGACGGAGCGGACAACCGGGACTCGATGGCGCGCTGCGGGATGACGGCGGCCCGCCGGCTCCAGCGGGCCGGGGTCATCACGGCCGACGCCCTGCTTGCGCACTGCGTGCACGTCAGTGCGGCCGAAATCAAGCTGATCGAGAGTGCGCGGGCCACGGTCGCCTGCAACCCGCGCAGCAACATGAACAACTCCGTCGGGCACTCCCCATTCAGCCTGCGCGCAGGCCGCGTCGCGCTCGGCACCGACGGAATCGGCGGCAACATGATCGCCGAATCACAGGCGGGCTTCTTCCGGGCCAGGGAGGCTGCGCTCCAAACTCCGCCGCAGTGGCCACTGGCACGGCTCTCGGCCGGAGCGGCGCTGGCCGGCCGGGCGTTCGGCGAGCCGCTACTCGGCACCTTGCGACCGGGCGCGCCCGCTGACGTTGTGGTCCTGGAGTATCCAGCGCCTGCACCGCTGACCGCGGCGAGCCTGCCCGGGCATTGGGTCTTCGGGCTGGACGCCAGGTGCGTGCGGGACGTCTACGTAGCCGGTCAGCTCGTGGTTGAAGATGGCCGGTCTGCGCGGCTCGACGGAATGGAGCTGGCGGCCAAAAGCTCGGCGCAGGCAGCCCGGCTGTGGTCCAGGGTCGAGCAGACCCCGCCGCACGACTTCGCGCCAGCTGAATGGAGGACGAGATGAGGATCGCGCTCTACCTGCAAGACAAGCATCCGCTTCGCGAAAGCATGGAATTTGCGCAGTATGCCGAGGCCCGCGGCTTCGAGGCGGTCTGGCAAGCCGAGAGCAGGCTTGCGCGCGAGGCGACCGTTCCGATGGCCGCCTACGCGGCCGTGACGAGCCGGATCAAGATTGGCTCAGGGGTGGCCTCGATCTGGACTCGCAATGTCGGGCTGCTTGCCGCCACGTTTTCGACGCTGGACGAGCTGGCGCCCGGCCGGATAATCATGGGCCTCGGTGCGTGGTGGGAGCCGCTCGCGCACAAGGTGGGCGTCGATCGCCGCAAGCCGCTGCGGGCTATGCGCGAGGTCGTGGAGGCTGTCCGCGAGCTGCTCAGCATGAAGCAGGTCAGCTACGACGGCGAGTTCGTGCACCTGGACGAGGTCGCCCTCGACGTCGTGCACGGCGACACCGGGCCGCGCAAGGTACCGATCTATATCGGCGCCACGGGCATGCAGATGCTCGAGCTCGCGGGGCAGATCGCCGACGGCGTCGTGCTCAACTACATGGTCAGTCCTGACTACACGACGCGTGCCGTGCGCGCGCTGTCGGCCGGCGCCGAGCGGGCAGGCCGGGCACTGGACGACATCGACCGCCCGCAGCTTGTGGTCTGCTCAATGGATCCCGACCGCGAGCTGGCCCTCGATCGCGCGCGCGAGCTGCTCACCCAGTATCTCGGCCAGCAACCGCACATCATGAAGGCCAGCGGGGTGGATCCGGCGCTCATCGAGGCAATCGGCAAGATGATCACCTGGCCGGCCACAGCCGACGATATCCGCAAGGCCATGAAGCTGGTCCCCGACGACGCCGTGCAGGCCATCTCTGCCTCGGGCACTCCCGAAGAGTGCCGCGCCAAGGTCCAGGAATACGTCGCCAACGGCGCCACGTGCCCGATCCTTTACCCGCTCGGCGACGACGTCCGTCTCATGATCGACACGTTCGCCACGATCTAACCGCCCAACTAGGCAAGGAGCACCTGACATGAGGAGTTTCATCGGCCGCGACATCCTGTCGCTCAAGGACTTCGAGCGGGAGGAATTCCTCCAGATCTTCCGGGTCGCCGACGAGCTTGCGCCGTACGCGGAGAAGCGCCGCAACGGCGACCTGCTCGCGCACAAGACGCTGCTGACCGCCTTCTACCAGCCAAGCACCAGGACCCGCATGTCCACTGAGGCTGCCATGCACCGGCTTGGCGGACACGTGCTCGGTTTCTCGGATGCCAAGATGACCCGGGCAGGGGACTTTTACCAGGAGACCATCAAGGACACCGTGCACATGCTCGAGTACTACGGCGACGTGATCGCGATGCGCCACTATCAGCAGGGGGCGCCGCACGAGGCGGCCCGGTGGGCGTCGGTGCCGGTCATCAACTGCGGCGATGGCTGGGGAGAGCACCCCACCCAGGTACTCGGCGACCTTTACACGATCTGGAAGCTGCGCGGCACGCTGGACGGCCTGAAGGTACTGCTCGTCGGGGATATGCGGATGCGCACCATGCATTCAATCCTCTACTCGATGTCGCAGTTCGACATGGAGGCCTTGGTCGTGTCGCCGCCGCAGATGATGCTGCGCGAGGATTTCAAGGCCGAGCTGGACGAGCGGAACGTGCTCTACCGCGAGGTGGAGAGCGTCGAGAAGTGCATCGCCGACGCTGACGTCATCTATGTCGAGCCCGTCGTCCAGGCCGACTACACGCAATCCAGGGTCGAGCCAACCGCCGAGCACGGGGTCACGCCGGAGGCCTACAAGGTGACCAGGAAGCTGCTCAGCAGCCGGGCCAAGCCGAGCTCGATCGTGCTGCATTCGCTGCCTCGGATGGATGAGCTGTCGAGCGATGTCGACAGCACGAAGCACGCGCAGTACTGGTTCCAGGCGTACTCGGGCATGGTGCTGCGGATGGCGCTGCTGGCGATGGTTCTCGGCGCGGCAGAGTAGAAGGAGAAGTCATGCAGACAGGACTACGCGGCCGCGATCTCATCGATCTGTCGGAGTGGTCGAAGGACGAGATAGACACCCTGCTCGACGTGGCGATGTCGCTCAAGCGGGACCGCGCTCTCGGCCGACCGCACCGGATTCTGCAGGACAAGACTCTCGCGATGCTGTTCTTCTACGCGAGCACCCGCACGAGGGCGTCGTTTGAGGCCGGCATGACCCAACTCGGCGGGCACGCCATGTTCCTGGAGAGCCGGACCTCCCAGATCGCGCACGGAGACACGGCAAAGGAGATCGGCGAGATACTCGGGCGGTACAACGACGGCATCGCGATCCGGCACGTCGACTGGGGAGTTGGCAACTCCTACCTTCGCGACGTCGCCGAGGCCAGCCGCGTGCCTGTTCTCAACATGCAGTGCGACATGTACCATCCGCACCAGGCGCTGGCTGACCTGATGACGGTCATCGAGCGCTTCGGCGACCCGCGCGGTCGCACGGCCACGATCAGCTGGGCGTACGCGACGAGTTACCAGAAGCCGATCAGCGCGCCGCAGAGCCTGGCCATGCTGCTCCCGCGATTTGGGATGAACGTCCGCCTTGTGCACCCGCCTGAGTTCACGCTGATGCCGGACATCGTCGCGCAGGCCGAGGAGTTCGCCCGGCGCGCGCATGCGTCATTCGAGATCTCGGAAGACTTCGACAAGGGTTTCGCGAGCGCCGACGTTATCTACGCCAAGAGCTGGGGCGCAGTGAGCACGGCAACCGACGAGGCCGAGGGCAAGCGCTTGATCGACCGGTACTCATCATGGATCACCGACGAGCACCGGATGAGCACGGCGAACGAGGACGCGATCTTTATGCATCCGCTGCCCGCCGACCGCAACGTCGAGGTGTCCGATGAGGTGATTGATGGCCCGCAGTCTGCCGTGTACGACGAGGCGGAGAACCGGCTGCATGCCCAGAAGGCCGTCATGGCCCTGACCATGAGCTGACGGTTGCGATGCCCGCAAGAACGGCCGTCGT